>JBGPGE010000011.1:0-65303 GCA_041483675.1 Binatia bacterium | reverse complement strand
CCCCGCTTTCGGTAAGGCGCTGTGAAACGCCACCATTAAATCCCGCGTAGCGACATCTTCAACTTCCCACAGCGAAGCCATGATGGATTGAGATCCGGCCTGGCTAAACGCGGCCGCCATGGTAATCAGGGCTGCGCCGGGCACCTGCTCGCCTACCGCGGTTTCGCACGCGGATAAGATCGCCATTCCATGGGGCTCGAGTCTGAGGCCGGCGATCTCGGCGATCGTTAATTTCTGGCTAGCCTCATCGGGACCCGCCATCAGCAGATAGGATTTTTCCGGATGCGCGGGATCGAGGACTCCGTGAGTGGCCAGATGCAGATCGGGAAATTTGCCCGCAAGATCCAGGAAACGTTCCTTTGTAGCTTGCGTCCCATCTAAAGAAGTTACACCGGGTCGAATTTTTCCGATTTCTCGAATCTCACGGCTGGCCGCGGGAAGACTCCCGTCGGGATTCGCCAGCGCGAGTAGAGGGGCGTTGGGCGCGGATTTGCCCGGATTGATGAGATCGGCCAGCTCGAGCTGCGTGATATAACTGATCATGTGGGTCTCGGCCAGGACCCGATTGGAGCCGTCGACCGAAGTGTGCGTCAGCGCATGAATCGGCAGGTAAAGCAGCAGGTCATTTGGAATAAGTACGAGATTCTTGTGCCCGTTGAGCTCGGTGGCGATCGGCCCCAGGAGATACGAGCTCAGTTTTCGCGTCAGCTCTTTGAAAGGAATCACCTCGCGGCGGTAGACTTCAGAGCCGTCGTCGGTCCATGGTAGCCGCTGTGCGGCGGCGCGTTCCAAAGATTGGCGATACTCTTTGATCAGCTTGTACAGCTCCGCTTGGGATACCGCCTGATGCTTGACCTGGAAACGTCCTCCCGGCGCGACCACAAACAGGTAGAGCGCGTCCGGACTGGGGAAGAACTGAACGGCAAGCGTACCCTCGGGCAACCGATCGGCGAATTTCGCCAACGCGCGCGGGTCGACGGATTGCTGATCGACGAATTGAGTCCGGTATTGGGGATACTTGGTGAGAAATGTCTGGACCTGTTTGAGATAATCGCCTTTGGTTTGCGCCAATAGCGTCGTGAGATTTTTGACTTTCTCCGGCAACTGCTCTTTCTCGGGTTTGGCCTGCTCCTCCCGTAACTCGCGTTGGAGAGCGACCGCCTGGTCTTGAGTGCTCTTGGCGGTCTCGATTTCCTTCTTAGCCTCGGGATCTTGGAACTTGGTGTTGCCGGCCGTGAGGACTTCCGCGATCATCCGGGCTTTCTTTGCTTCGAGCACGGCCCACGCCTCTTTGTCGTATCCTTTGGTGCCATCCTGCTCGTGAAGCTTGAGCAGCAATCGGGCAAGGGCATCGTAGACGGCTAGTTTGTCGCCGGCCTGAAAATACAAGGCCCGCTGCGATTCCTGTTCGAATTGCGCCGACGAATCCTCGAGCATCCGCACCGATTCCTGATAAAGAGCGAGCGCGTCCGCGAAGCGATTTTCGTGTTCATTTATTCTCCCGAGGCCGAATGCCGAGCGCCGCCGGATTTCCGGCTGGCCCATTGCTCGAACAATCGCCAGCGCCCGCTCGTAGGACTTTCTCGCGCCGGAATAGTCTCGGCTTCTTTCGAGAGCCAGCGCCAAATGAGAAAGTGTCCCGGCGACGTCGGGATGACCGCTTCCACGTATTTTCACCCGGATGGCAAGTGCTTCCTCCAGAAGTGGCCGCGCCGCCGCGTAGTCGCCGGTTTTCAAGTGGAGGGTCGCCAGTTGCTGCAAGCTCCCCGCGAAATTACCAGGACTCTGCTGGCGTAGGGTTTGACGGATTTTCAATGACCGTTCGTAAAATGCTTTGGCGGAGGAATAGTCGCCGACCGCCTCGTAATAGCGGCCGAGAGTAGTCAGGATGAACGTGACTCGAAAGTCGGTCGGGTGCAGTGCCTTTTCGGCGAGAGCAAGCGCGCGGTCCAGCAGGGGTTTCGCCGCGGAAAAATCCCCCATCTCCATAAGATCGCTCGCCAGCCGGGCCAGAGTGAAAACAACCATCCCGGGAATCGATATAACTAAAGGCTCGTAGATCTCGAGCGCTCGCTCGTAAGCGGTTTTTGCCTCGGCGTATTTGCCGTTGAGCCTGAGTACTTCCGCGAGTTGATAGAAGCCGTCCCCGACTCGATCGCGGGTAGGTTGCTTTTCGCGGTCGGCTAGGATCTTTCGCGCTAGCAGGAGAGCATCCGGATATCTTCCCGCGAGGATCAGCTCGCGGACATTGGCATCCAGCAGATCCGATTGGTTCTGTCGAGGTTGAGCGGCTTCACTGAACGGGACAGCGACACACAGCGAGCCGGCGAGACCGAGTCCGAAAAGGACTAAAACCAAATATGCGTATGAGCGTTTGGTTGGCATCGTCTAATAGGGCCCAATACAACAACGGTTTGTAGGATACAAGCGGAAAAGAAATCACCTGGGGTCAGGCATGGATATCTAAACAGTTTGTGCTGCCGTTCAGCGCCAGTCGTGCTTGGGATACCTGCGCTTAAGTTGCGGTTTGAGTTTCGGATAGGTTTCACGCCAGAAGGCCGCCAGGTTCTCGGTAACCTGCACCGGCCGGTTGCTGGGCGCGAGCACCTGAATGCGGACGCGAACGCGGCGGCCGGCGATCCAGAGCCCTTCTTTGATGCCGTACAGATCCTGGATGCGCGCCGCAATCGTCGGTGGCCCGTCGCCGGAGTAGGCGACCTTCACGGCGCGGCCGTTGGGCAGCTCGATCCGCTCAGGCGCGTATTCTTCGATCCACGCCTGCTGCTGCCGGGACAGCCATGACTTGACCACGGGCAGAACAGCTTGATCTTTGATTTCGTTATAGCTGATCGCGCCGTGACAAATATGCTCGATGATCGCGCTTTTGTCTTCCTCACCAATCGCGGGCAATGCCAGCTCCGGCATCCACTCGCGCAATCGATTGACGCGCAAGATCCATTGTTCAACGAACTCGTTCCAGTTCTCGAGGGCGCAGCGGCCGGACGCAACTTCGCGCGCGAGTATCTTCGCTGCCTCCTCCGCCGGCGGATCGCCGGAGAGTTTCTCTTCTAGAACCAAATCACGAAAGCGTGTTTCCTCGCGTGCGACGACGCGCCGCAAGGTCGGGTCGTAGGCAATCGCATGGACTTCTTTGAAGTCCCCCGGGAAAAGTTTACGCAGCCATTCTTCTTTTACCGCCGTGGCGAGATTCAACACGACATTTAAGTTTCGGTTTCGTCCGCCGCCACTTTCCACCTCGCGCACTTCGGAGACGACGAAGAGAGGCGCTTTCACAACGCTCTCTCGCGCCAACACGCCGCGCCGGCCATGGACCAGCTCGCAGCGTTGCGAGCCGCCAAGACGCCTGGCGACCTGGTCGGAAAAGCCGACCAGTACGCAACGCTGCACGGCATCGGGCGCGATCGGCTTCTCGCTCGTGTCCAAGCCCTCGGCCGCGGCGATGCGCAAAAACTGCTCGAACAACGGCCCGACCTGATGGGCCGCTTGCGCGTGAATGCCCATTCGGCGGCAACGGTCGACGTGGTAGCCATTCTGCTCGGCGTAGCGCCAGGCGCGCATCAGCACAAAAAAATCCGACTCCGTTTCTTTACCGACCAACTCTTCGCGCGGGTCTTCGACTGACTTTGCCTGTCGGCGCGCGAGCAGATCCCGCCCTTGCGTGAGCGCCGCGATCAACGCCACGGGACGCACGCAGCCATAATCGCCGGCGGCCAGCAGCATGCGCGCATAGCGCGGGTGCACGGGAAATGCGAGCATGCGTCGTCCGAGCGCGGTGATGGCGCCCGTCGTGTTGTCGATGGCTCCCAGATCGGTGAGAAGCGTCTCGGCGCGGGCCAACGAAAGAGGATCGGGCGGCTCCAGCCAGCGAAATGTTTGTACGTCGTTCACGCCGCCCGCCTTGAGCGTGAGGATCGCCTCCGAGAGATCCAGCCGTTTCACTTCCGAGAGTTCCTGGGCCGGACGCGCGCTCTGATCGTGCGACGTCCATAGACGCAGGCAGTGTCCGGGCGCGGTCCGTCCGGCACGTCCTGCCCGCTGGTCGGCTGCGGCGCGGCTGATTTTTTCTACGAGTAACGTGTTGATGCCGCGATAGGGATCGTATCGCGGGATGCGCGCCAGGCCGCTGTCGATCACCAGGCGCACGCCGTCGATCGTAAGCGAGGTTTCGGCGACGTTGGTGGCGACGACGATTTTGCGCCGGTCATAGCGGGCGACCGCCGCATCCTGATCGACCGGCGGCAATTCGCCGTGCAGCGGAAAGACGACGAAATCCCGCCCGAGCGCATCGCGCGCCGCCTGCACGGTGCGCGCGATCTCATAGGCGCCGGGCATGAAGATGAGGGCATCGCCTTCGTGCTCGCGCACCAGGCGTTGGAGCTCTTTGACCGCGAGGCCCCAGACGGGCGCGTCGCCTGGAGGCTTGGCCAGATATTCGAAGGCGACAGGGTACGTCCGGCCCTCAGACGACAACACCGCGCAAGGATCGAGATACTTCTGAACCATTTTGACATGGGCGACGTCCAACGTGGCCGACATGACGACGACGATGAGATCGGGCCGCGTCGATTCCTGAATTTGCAGCGCGCGGGCCAGCGTGAGGTCGCCGTAGAGATGCCGCTCGTGAAATTCGTCGAAGACAATTGCCGTGATCCCCGTTAACCCAGGGTCGGCCAGCATCTTGCGCAACAGCAGACCTTCAGTCACGTAACAGATCCGTGTGGCGGCGGAAGTGACGTTGTCCAGCCGCATCTGGTAGCCCACCTCACCGCCGAGTTTTACGCCCCGAGCTTGCGCGACCCACGCCGCGAGCATTCGCGTGGGCAACCGGCGCGGCTGCAAGACCGCCACCTGGCCGTCGCGCAGCAAACCGCCGTCGAGCAGCATCTGCGGCACCTGGGTCGATTTGCCCGAGCCGGTGGGCGCGGTTAGAACCAGCCGCTTCTGCGCCGCCAGCGTTTGGAGCAACGGCCGCTCGATTTCGAAAATGGGTAAATCCGGCTTTCGCATCGCTTGAGTTGACCTTAACACAATCGAAGAAGCATCGTTTTCCGGCCTTGATATAAGACCGGTTGGTTGTCTATGATGGGCCGAGTGTCCATCCGAGAAAGAAATGCGCGAGCGAGGGATTTAAGGCCTTCAATCGATCCTTGGAGGGGTGAAACATGCCGACCATTGACGCCGATGCGCATGTAGTCGAGTCGGAACATACCTGGGATTTCATGGAGCGCTCCGACCAAAAGTATCGGCCGCTCATCGTGCGGCCGCGCGGCGAGGACGGCGGGGAGTATTGGTTCGTCGATGGCAAAATCCGCGGCCTGGTCCGGATCGTCATGACCGCGCAGCAGCTCGCCGAAGTCTCCGAGCGTACCGGCCGCGCGATGCACACGCCGCGGGAAACGCGGGAGATGGAAAACGTGCCGGCGCGCTTGAGCCACATGGACGAGTTGGGGATCGACACGCAGGTGCTCTATCCCACGATTTTCATCGAGCAGGTAACGGACAAGCCCGCGTGGGAAATAGCTATTTGCAAGGGCTATAACCGGTGGCTCGCCGATATTTACAAGCAAGGACAGGGGCGGCTCAGGTGGATCTGCGTGCTGCCGCTGCTCGACATGAGCGCGTCGTTGGAGGAACTCAAATTTTGCAAGCAGCACGGCGCCGTCGGCGTGTTCATGCGTGGCATCGAAGGCAACCGGCTGATTACCGATCCCTATTTCTATCCGCTCTACCGGGATATGAGCCGCCTCGATATGGCCGTGGGCGTGCACGTCGGCAACGGCAACCCGCAATTCCTCGACCTCGTGGCGCAGTACAACGGTGGCGGCAGCTTCTGGAAGTTCCGCCTGCCCGTCATCGGCGCCTTCCACTCGGTGATTATGGGCGAGCTGCCGAAGTTATTCCCGCAGCTCCGGTTTCACTGGGCGGAGGCGGCGGCGCAGTGGATACCGTATGTGGTGAAGGATCTGCAGCGCCGCTGGGGCGCGCAGCAAAAGACGCTGCCGGACAACCCGCTAAAAGAGTACCGGCAATACGTCTCCTGCCAGACCGACGATGACGTCGACTACATCCTCAGATACTCCGGCGAGGACAATTTGGTCATCGGGACCGATTACGGCCACAACGATCAGTCCACGGAGATCGAAGCGCTGCGCAACCTGAAGCAGCAGGGGAGCCTCAGCGCGCCGCAGTACGACAAGATCACCTACGACAATCCGAAGAAGCTCTTTGCCCTGGCGTGAAGTCATGGGAGGCGATCGCGAGGGCGAAGCTGACGGCCGCCTGGTTAAACACCAAGCTCCTGTTTAACTTCCGCGAACGCGCCGATGGCGACTTCTATGTCTTCGCGGCTGTGCGCGGCGGAGAGCTGCGCGCGGATGCGCGCCTGGTCCTTGGGCACGACGGGGTACGAGAAGGCGATCACGTAAATTCCTTTGTCCAACAGCCGGTCGGCCATTTTTTGGGCCAGCTTTGCGTCGCCGAGCATGATCGGCACGATCGGATGCTCGCCCCCTGGTATGCTAAATCCCCGTGCGCTCATACCCTCGCGAAACAGGCGCGTGTTCTCCATCAGCCGCTCGCGCAGCTCCGTGAACTCGGAGATGAGTTCCAGGACTTTCAACGAAGCGCCCACAATCATCGGCGCGATGGTATTGGAAAACAGGTAGGGGCGCGAGCGCTGGCGCAGCAGCTCGATAATCTCCCGCCTGCCGCTCGTGTAGCCGCCGCTGGCGCCCCCCAGCGCTTTTCCCAGCGTGCCGGTGAGGATATCCACGCGGTCCATGACCTTGCGATACTCGTGCGTGCCTCGGCCCCGCGCTCCCAAAACGCCCACCCCGTGCGAGTCATCGACCATCACCAAGGCGTGGTGCCTGTCCGCGAGGTCGCAGATGGCGGGCAGGTCGGCGATCGTTCCATCCATCGAGAAGACCCCGTCGGTGACGATCAGGCGGCATCTCGCCGCGCGCGCTTCGCTAAGCTTGGCCTCAAGGTCCGCCATGTCGTTGGCCGCGTAGCGGAACCGCTGCGCCTTGCACAGCCGTATGCCGTCGATGATGCTGGCGTGGTTCAACTGATCGCCGATGACCGCGTCCTGCTCCTCCAGCAGCGTCTCGAACAGGCCGCCGTTCGCGTCGAAGCAGGAAGAGTAGAGGATCGTCTCTTCGGTGCCGAGAAAAGCGCTCAGCGCCCGCTCCAACTCTTGGTGAATTTCCTGCGTGCCGCAGATGAAACGGACGGACGATAGGCCGTAGCCCCACCGGTCCAGGGCGTCGTGGGCCGCCCTGATGACCGCCGGGTGATTGGCGAGGCCGAGGTAATTGTTGGCGCAGAAGTTGAGGACCGATCGGCCGCGGCCGACCTCGATGCGCGCCTGCTGCGGGCTGGTGAGTATTCGCTCCGCTTTGTAAAGGCCGCTCTTCTGGATCTCTGCCAGCTCGTTTTGCAGCCGCCGGCGGATGGCATCGTACATGGATGGCTCCTCATGCGGTTGCGGCGGCGTCGGACCAGTGGAGGAGAACCTTGCCGCACTGCCCCGACTTGATCGTCTCGAAGGCCCTTTGGTATTCGCTGTGGTGAAAATGGTGGGTGACGACCGGAGTGAAATCGACGCCGCTCTGGATCAACACCGTCGCCTTGTACCAGCTCTCATACATCTCCCGGCCGTAGATTCCTTTGATCGTGAGGCCGTTGAAGATCACCTTGTTCCAGTCGATTGCGATCTCCTCGTCGGGAATGCCGAGCAGTGCGATCTTTCCTCCGTGGCACATGTTGTCGAGCATGTCCCGCAGTGCCTTGGGATGGCCCGCCATCTCCAGCCCCACGTCGAAGCCTTCCTTCATGCCGAGCTTGCGTTGCGCCTCGGCGATGCTTTCGCCGCGGACGTCAATGGCGAGCGTGACGCCCATTTTACGCGCGAGCTCCAGGCGGTAGGGGATGACGTCGGCGATCACGACGTAGCGGGCGCCGGCGTGTTTGGCGATCGCCGCGGCCATGAGACCGATGGGGCCCGCGCCGGTGATCAAGACGTCTTCGCCCAGCACGTCGAAGGAGAGCGCGGTGTGCACCGCGTTGCCCAAAGGGTCGAAGATGGCTTGAACGTCGCGCGGGATCGCCGGGTCGTGGTGCCAGACGTTGGTCACGGGAATCGCCAGATACTCGGCGAAGGAGCCGGGCCGGGCGATGCCGATGCCGTGGCTGTCGGCGCAGAGGTGCCTTCTTCCGGCCAGGCAGTTGCGGCAGCGGCCGCAGACCACGTGCCCCTCGCCGCTTACCACGTCTCCCGGCCTGAAATCTTTGACGTTACTGCCGACTCGCTCGATGGCGCCGACGAACTCGTGGCCGATCACCAAGGGAGGGTGGATGGTTCTCCGCGCCCATTCATTCCATAGGTAGATGTGGAGATCGGTGCCGCAAATGCCGGTGCGGTCGACTTTGATGAGTACGTCGTTGATGCCGATCTCGGGGATCGGAACCTGCTCCAGCGATAATCCCGGCTCGGACTTTTTCTTTACCAGCGCGATCATCGACGGTCTGGCTGTCTCCCTTGCGCCTGAGCGGCGTCGCCGCTCATAATTCCGTTGACGACTCTGCGATATTGCGCCGGATCATTCCTCCAAAACTTTTTTCATCCGTAGAATGATCTCCTGCGGCTGCGACATCGATTCCTTGACGATCCGCTCCAGCTCTTCGCCTCGCGTCGGACTCAACTCGAATTTTCTCTTTTTGATCTCGGCCAGAAACTCGGGGTCCTTCATGGTCTTGTCGAATGCCTCGCGCAGGATCTTCACCCGGTCGGCCGGGATGCCGGGGGTTGCCAGCATCGGGCGGCCCAGCTCGTCCGCGGCCAGCATCACGGTGGCCAGACGCCGCCCGGCGTCCGGCGTCTTGTAACGATCCATCAGCTCGTGAATCGTCGGCGTGTCGGGCAGCCGCGGGTCCTTCTGCCGCCCGCTCTGGATGATGTTGCGCACGAATTTGTTCTTCACCCACGTGAGGTAAGGCTCGCGGGAAAAAAAAGCCTCGATGGTAAAGGCGCGGCAGTGAATCTCGCCGCGCTCGACGGCCAGGTCGATCTCGGGCCCGCCGGGATAGCCGGTGACCAGTTTGAACTTCGTCCCTAGAGTTTCATCGAAGAGCCTGGGGAGGAAGTAGGCCTGTTCCGACGTTGACTGAGTGCCGCACTTGGGCGGTTCGGCGGCCTTGCGCACGTCGTCCATCGTCTTGTAGGGCGTATCGGCGCGCATATACATCTGGCTCTCACCTTTTACGGGAGAGCCGATCCAGGCGAATTTGGCCCAGTCATATTGCACTTCCTGTTTGCCCAACAGTTGATCGAAATAGAGCGACGGCACGATTGATCCGATCAGCGTGAGACCGTCGGGTTTCGCCACATTGTAGGCATAGTTGGCCGCGATCTTGTGACCCGCGCCCGGCATGTTTTGCGGCACGAGATCGGGATTCCCTGGAATATGCTTTCCGATGTGCGCCGCGATCAGGCGCGACCACTGGTCGTACAGCGCCCCCGGGGTGGTGCCGATAACGACCTTGATCGTCTTTCCTTTGTAGAACGGCTCCTGCCCGGAGGCTTCCGGAAGGAGCCAGAGTCCCGATAAAAATAATATCGCGACATACAAAAAAGCCGGCCACGCTCCGCGTTGTTTCATGGTCCCTCCTGTTTCACGCCAACGGCTTACCATAGCTGGGATCGAAAGATCAATGCCGGTAGAACAACTCTTCGCGGCGACTACTTGAACGCCACGTCTTGAAGGAAACTCAGCGTCTCTTTCTGCGCTTCGGCGAACGCCCCTTCGTTGTGGCCGGTGTGCACCGTCGTGCCGCAGCGGGCCTGGGCGCCGCCGCAGGTTTGCAATGTCACCACGCGAAAGCCGGCGTCGAATTGGTGATAGGCGCCGGGATACATCCGGAAACGGAAGCCGGGATGGTTTTTATAATCCGGCAGCTCGGCGAGCGTCTTGCACCACTCGGCCAGGGTCCAATCGTCGTCGGCGCCGATCTGAATCAATAGCGGCGCGCGCAGGCTCGCCTTGCGCACCGGATTATCGCCGGCGCGGCCGCAGTTCGGGTAATTCGCCACCAGCGCCTTGAACGGCGGATTGTCGAAGTCGATGCCGAGCGAGCCGAGCTCGCGCTTGGCGTACGGCGTTTGCGCGAGCAGGACCGTGCCCGCGCCGTGGCTGAAACCCATCAGCACGATCCGCTCTTGATCGATAAACGGGAGCGTCCTCAAAAATTTTGCGGCGGCGAAGGCCTCGCTCACGCGGTCGAGCTGCCCTTCGAGGGCGACGTACTTCGGCTCCGCGCACACGCCGTTTCCCCAGCCGCGGGCCTGGAAGCTCTCGACGATCAACGTCACATATCCTTGTTTCGCGAACACCTGCCGCCAGTTCGCGTTAGACTTCGCCGGAGCGAGGCCGCCGCAGCCGTGCATCAAAATGACGGCCGGCGCGGGCTTCGATTTGTCGGGGACATCGATGTCGACTTTGAATTTCATCTCTCGGCCGACTATTTTCGAAGGCGCGCTGAATTCGGACGGGATCTCCTGCGCAATTACGGCTACACCGGCGGCCATGATCGCGCCGATAAATCCGAGAATCGCGCCGCCAAGACGCGCGCGTCTAGCGACGACACGACGGGTAGGGTTGATCATCTAATCCTCCTGGAGCGCATGATTGATAGACACACGACCCGGCACGGCGCAGAGTTGTTAACGGAAAACCATTGTTACAGTAATCCAGCGGCTGAAAAGCTGTCAAGGCATCGAAGGGGAAAACAGGGAGCGGGCTAATTGACAAAGGGCAGGAGTAAGACTAAAACGTGGGCGGTTTCGGACATCGACGGAAGAGGAGGTGGGTTATGCGTCTTCCAACGCTCATGCTGACGATTTTGGGCTTGTCGATATTTGTGGCCGCACCGTGCATCGCGCAGACACAGCCGGCGCCGAAATCGCCCGCTGAGCCGAAACCTAAAATCCCGAGCGCCCCGCGGCCGGATCTAGTTCCCGTCAAGGCGTTGGATGGCGGTCGGCCGGCAGGGTATTGCGACCGTGCGTCGGGCAACGACTCTCTGCGGGTTACGGTCAAAAACCAGGGAAAGGCTAGTGCCCCGGCCTCCGTCACGACAGTCATATTCACTCCGGGCGGACCCAGCGCGCACAAGACGCCCGCTCTGGCGGCGGGTGCTTCCACTAATTTTACGGTTCCAATTCCACAGGGCTGCTTTAACCCGGATTGCCGCTTCAGGATCACCATCGATTCCGAGAAAACGGTCGCCGAATCCAACGAAGGAAACAACAGCGCCAACGGAATATGCGCCGGCTGATCCGGACGGAGCGCGCTGTCCGGTCACAGCCCCGCGCTGCCGGCCTCAGAGCGATTTCAGAAATGCGATGAGCGCGCTCACATCCGTGGGATTGAGCGCGTTGAAACGGTTGCGTGCGTACTGCCCCTGCCCGGCGTGCGCCAGGATGGCGTCTTCGATGGACGCGGCCGAGCCGTCATGCAACAGATTGCTGCGCACTCGTAGGCCCCAGAGAGGCGCCGTCCGCATCTCGCGCCCTTTGGCCCGGCCTTGCTCGATCCGGTCGCCCAGCTCGCCCATATCGTGGAGGAGAAAATCGGAGAACGGACGGAAGACTACCTTATTAAGCGCTTTTACGGGACTCGGCCCCGTGACCAGGATGGGGAGGTGGCAGTTGGCGCAGCCGATCCGAAGGAAAATCCGCTCGCCCGCGAGCACCGGCGCGGTGATCGGACCTCGCGGTGGAGGAGCCATGAAGGTCATGAAATCCGTGAACGCCTGGACGCCTGAGCCGTTATCCTCCGGGTCGCTTACCGGGTCGCAGGCCGTTATCAAAAGGCAATCTCCCTGGGGACAATTTTCCGTGGGAAAGTCGGGATTGGTGATTCCCATTTCGTTGAGATAAGCGTCTCCTGAAAAATCGTGGAGCGTCGCCACCTGGGCCTTCCACCCGAACTTGCCGACTCTCATCTTGCCGGTCGTGTCTTTTACGACGTTTGGCTTGCCGGCCGTCGCCGGGGAAGTCTTTTTCTGCAGCAGCGCGATGAGTTGGAGGGCCTGGTCCGGCACGTTGTCCACCAGCCCCAGCCCGAAGAGCGGGGTGGTTCTGCGGAGCGCGACGACCGTCGCTTCCGGAGGAACGGTCTCGCCGACGAAGTTGCAGGAGCCGGTGAGCCCGATGCCCTGGGATTGCATCAGCGATCCTCCCAAATGGGACAGTGGATCGAACCCGGCGTTGGTTATCGCGCCGAAGCGAGTTTCAACGATGTTGCTGTCTCCGCCGATCGCCGGGCCCGAATGGCATTCGGCGCACGACGTGCCGTTGAATACCGGGCCCAGGCCGTCTGCCGGAGTTTCCGCTTCCTCGAAGCCTTCCCTGCCGGCCACAAAGCGGTTGAGCTGCTCGGTCGTGAGATCGGCAAACGGCTCGCCGAACAACGGCTGATTGTCCGCGGCGACCCTCCAGGCGAGGATCCCCACCAGCCCTAACGTGACCGCCATTGTGCGCGCTTTGAACTTCATAGGTTCCACCTGCTCTATTCCGCTCGTCGGGGTAAAACCAGTTGCAGCCGACAACGAACCGACGGGAACATCCCAGCGATTGAGAAGTGAACGATCGCAAGGAGAGGAGCAAAGGACGTGCCACCGGCGTAACTAGCCATTTTCCGTCACGCGCAAATGCGGCGATGGAGCACCTTGGCTCGCTATGCAGAGACTTGGTATAAAATGTTCGATTGCCAGGAAGCCGGTTGAGCAAGGCTGACGTTTTTCGCTGGCCGGAGTACGAAAATATTTCACAGGAATGTACTTTTTTACCCGTTGTCCTGTAGGTCCCATCGCCCTTGACAGCGTCGGCGAGGCTCCCCTAGAATCCCCTTGTCAGGAGGTGTTCCAATGAGCAAGATCAGACACATTGCGTACCGCTCGGCCGATGTCGAAACCATGGCGAACTTTTTTGTCGATGCGTTGGGGATGACGATCACCCAGCGGCGAAAAAACCGGGCGATCGATCTGTCCGACGGCACGATCAACATTACCGTCCTACCTATGCTACCGGTAGGGCCGAACGGCGAGCCGCCCCGGCAGGGCGTCGACCACATCGGCTTCACGGTCGAAGATGACGCAGAGGCCTCGCAGCGGCTGGAATCCGCCGGCGCGAAGAAAATCGCCACGATCGAGCTCGGCAGTCCGGCGCACTATGAGGCGAAGTACAAAGGCCCCGAAGGGATCGTGGTGGATATAGGCAAGTGGGTCGGCACGGAGCCGGTCAAAGGCTGAACGGCCCTCCCGCGCAACTGCATGTAGATGTCGGGGGCCAATTACAAGGACGGTATATGCCCACGACTTTGCGCTCTTCGCGTCATTCCCGTGACCACGGGAATCCAGAGTTTTTCTCATACCTGGACTCCCGCTTGCGCGGGAGTGACGGTTTCTCTCAAATTGTTCAAGCCGTTTAGCTTCGAGTCCTACTTCCGCATCTTCGATGAGCTGTTGATCGTCGCGTGGATATTTTTCGCCAAGTCGTTCGCCGCCTGCGTGTCCATCGAGTAGGCGACTCTCGCATATTCCTTCACGGCCATCACGGCCGGCAGCGGATACTTCTTCAGCTTCTCCACCAGTTGATGGACCGCGGCGTCGAGCTGATTCGCAGCCGCCACGCTGCTGATTAAACCGATGGACAACGCCTGCTGCGCGCTCAGTTCCTCGGTCGAATAGACCAGGTGCAGCGCCGCCTTGCGCGGCACGCGGTCGATCAGCGCCGACATGGCGATGGTCGGCATGATGTTGTGGTGCATCTCCGGCAGTTGAAACCGCGCCTTCTCGCTCGCGATCGTGATGTCGCAGAGCGCCGCCAGCGCGCAGCCAAAGCCGACCGCTTTGCCCTGCACCGCGCCGACGATCGGCGCCTTCGCGCGCCGAAAGGCGTCGTAGCAATTAAAAATAACCTCCACCTGCCCGCGCAGCTCATAGGCTTCGACGTTCGGCGGCCGCTGCCCCATCGCCTCGCGCCCCAGGCAGAACTCTTCGCCCGCAGCTCTGAATACAATCAGCCGGGAATCTTTACCGGCGGCGTCGATCAGATCCGCCAGCTGTCCCGCCATCGGATCGCTTACGCGGTTGCCGATCTCCGGCCGGTTGAGCGTGATGGTAGTAATATCGCCGTCCCGCTCGCATCGTAGAAAGTCAGCCATGGCTCCCTCCGTCTAATCTAACGCCGCTTCTGGCCATACAAGTTGTCGATGAAGCCGCTTTTGTCGAACTCCTCGATGAAACGCGCATCCACAAAGTCCTGTGGCTTCGCCGCGCGCGCCTTCGGGTCCTTTTGGCCGAGCTGGTCCAAAATCGTCCGTAGGCCCTCCAACGTCGGATACTGTTTCGGCGGCAGCTTGTTGTCGGAGATGGAGTTGTCATAGGTCTTTTCGAGGAGCTCCCGGTCATCCAGACGAAGGTGCTTAGCCAGGATTTTTATCCCGGTCTGCCGATCCGTCTTCATGCGATGCACCGCTTCTACGTACGACTTCACGAAGTTTCGCACAATCTCGGGACGCTCGCGGATGAACTTGCGCGTCGTCGCCACCCCCTGATGCTGGTAGGCGAGGCCTAGGGCGGCCACGTCGGCCATGAGGTAAAAACCTCTCTTTTGCGCCTGAAAAGTAGTCGGCGGCACGAGCACGGTGGCTTGCACCCGCCGCGCCTGCAAAGCCGCCAGACGGTCGGGCGTGGTTCCCACCTGCACGATCGTCACATCCTTGAGAGGGTTGAGACCGAGCTTGGCAAGAGCAAAACGCGCAACGAAATCCGCGGCGCCCCCGAAGCGGGCGATGGCGACGGAGCCGCCCTTGAGCTGCTCCGGCGTCTTGATATCAGGCTGAGTCATCAACTGGTAATCCAGCGTCACGATGCCGCCCGCGACGTAGACGGCCTCCGCGCCCGCCAGAGCCGCGTTGACCACGGCAGGGCCGGAGGCCTGAAGCATGGGGGACTCTCCCGAGACCATCGCCATGACGGCAGTCGTCCCGCCGGTGAAAAAGACGGGCTGCACGTCGAGATTGTTCCTGGCGAAAATTCCCGTATCTTTGGCGACCCAGAGAACGAGTTGATCCGCACTCACAGCGCCGTAACCCGCGGCAAGCTTCGTCGGTTGAGCCATGGCGGGAAAACTCACCGCTGCGAGCGCGCAAAGCGCGACAACCCCTGAGGCGATCCGTTTTGCGCTCATTTTTACATGACCTCCTGTTTCAAAAGAGCCGGTAACGGAAAACAGAGGCGCTGTATCGATGCCTCATAGACGCGCCTCGAGCCAATCGAGCATGAAGGGAATATTGTGCGCCCAGGTGTCGTGGCTGCAGTGGATCGTGCCGCCGAGGCTCGGATCGTTGTAGATTTTCAACGTCTTGTCCGCGCTGCCAAGCTCGGCAAAAAGTCGTTTCGCCCCCTCCACGCTCATCAGGCGATCTTCGCCGCCGTGGGTAATCAAAGTCGGGCAGGTGATCTTTTGCGCGATGCCTTCCATGGTAAACGCCTTGAGCCGCTCCCGCGCCTCGCTATCCGTGACGCCGCCGAGAATACGCTGCAGCGTCGGTTGGAGATGGACGCAGAAGAGATAGAGATCGTCCAGCAGGCTGTAGCAGCCCGACCAACAGACGAGCGATTTCACCCGCGCGTCGAAGGCCGCGATGCGCGGCGCGTAGTAGCCCGCCATGCTGATCCCGACGACCGCGATTCTTTTGGCGTCGACCTCCGGGCGGGAGGCAAGGTAGTCGATACAGGCGCGGCCCGGAACTTCGTAGTCGGGGCGCGTCGGGATCTTTTTGACGTAGTGCGACGATCCCCGTCCCGGCGTGTCCGCCAACAGCACCGCCCAGCCGCGCGCCAGCATCGGCCGCGCGCCAAAGTAAATCTCCTCCGCGTAGGCGTCGGCGCCGCCGAGAAATAAAATTCCTGGCCAGCGATCGGGTTTTGGATTTACCGGATGGCAAAAGTAGCCGTCGTATTGTTCGGAACCGCAACGAACAGTGATGATCTCGATCGGCGGCGCGTGCAGCCGTGCCGCGGCGCGAAAATTCTCCTGCGCCTTCAAAAACCGCTCGGTCTTCTTCGCCATCTCCGCCGCCGTGAGAAGGACGTCCGACATTCGGTAGTACTGGTTGGCGTGGAAGAAGCGCTGCATCGCGGTTTCTCTGCGGCCGGCCGCGAGCGCCCGCTTTGCTTTCGCCTCCGTCGTCTCGGCCAGCTCCAACCAGCCACGCTCCCAGCCTTCCCTGTCGTCGGGTTCAAGCCGTTCGCAGAGCCGCGCGATGTCGAAAACGTCTCCGCCGCCTTGCTGCGCTTCGGCGACGAGTCTCAGGATATGGAACGCCCACGGATGATTCGGTCTCAGAAAGTCGAGCATCTTACTCCTCGCAACACGCAGACCGAGGCTAGGCAAATTCGAGTCAGGAGTCAACTACGATCAGGCACTTCGAACGCCAGAGTCACGTACACGTTGCCCTTCACCTCGAATTCACCGACCTCGGCCATGCGTAGACCGGTCACGTGGGCCCGGAGCGAGTGAGGATTGCTGCGAGAGACAAACGCGACGCCGACTTCGAATTGTCCGGCAAGCTCTCGCTTTTGCGCCTCGTAAAGACCGTGCAGAAGACGGCGGCCGCGATGGGGCCGGTCGATGCAGACCGGCCCGTAGATGAAAGTTTTGTGCGCGCTCAGCGGTTTGTCCTCGAACTTCACGCCGTCGAAGGTTTCCAGCATCTTAGCGATGACGGGAGAGCCGGTATGGAAGTCGCAGCGAAAGCCGCAGAGAAAGCCGAGAACGGTCCCGGCTTCGACGGCGACGATGATGCCTAGATCGCCGGCCATCGCCGCGATTTGATCGAATGAAAATTGAGCGGAAAGAAATCCCTGCTCGCGCTCGTCAGAGGAAAGGTTCGCGATCTGGTTGGCCGATTGAATTCTCAGAATCGCGGAAAAATCTTCAGGCCGCGCGCGCCTGAACTCTACGCCCTGCACAGTCGGTTAGCTCAAATTGCCTTACGACACCGCGCGAGCGGGCGCCGCCGCCTGGACCGGCTGGGGAATCTCCATGCCGTAAAGTCCGGCCACGTTCGTGCAGAGGAGCTTCTTGCGCACATCTCCCGGCAGGTGCCCCAGGTCGCGCTCGATGTACTTGCGCGACTCAGGCCAGGTCGAATTGCCGTGGGGATAGTCGTTGGACCACATGGCGTTGTCGTGGCCCCACCATTCGAAGTTATGGCCCGCCACCGTGTCGCGGAAAAAGGTTGCGTAGATCTGCCGGCGAAAATATTCGCTGGGATCTTTGTCGATCGGCGGAGGATTCGTCCCGCGAAATCGCCGGTAGTAGTAATCCCATTGTTGCAGCATGAACGGCATCCAGCCGATCTCGTTTTCCACGCTCACGATCTTGAGGCCGGGATAGCGGTCGAGCACGCCGTAGAAGATAAGCTCGAAAAGGGCGTCGGTGATCTCCCGGAGCTTCAAGTTGACGCTGCCGCGGTAGTGCTCCACTCCCTGCCTGCTATTCCCGAAGACGGTCTGCTTGTGATAGCCGTGGCCGGTCAGGATGTGCAGGTTGACCGGCATGTTCAACTCCTGCGACGCTGCCCAGAACTTGTTGTAGTGTTCCGAACGCAGGGGCAGGTCGGGGTGCGGCGCCTGCCAGATGATCGAGCCTTTCATTCCCGCCTTCGCGCAGCGCGTGAGTTCTTTCACCGCCTCGTCGATGTTGTAGACCGGGATGGCGGCGATGCCGATCAGCCGCTTCGGCGCCACTTTGCAATAGTCGATCAACCAGTCGTTGTAGGCGCGGAAGCAGGCCTCTTGGAGGTTGGCGTCGTCCATGGCGAAGTGCGGCAGCAGATAGGTCGGGTAGAGGACCTCGGCGCTCAGGCCGTCGACTTCCATCTCTTTGACTCTACAGTCAGGATCCGAGCCGCCGGGGTGGGTCTGAAAACTTTCGCCGACCTTGAGCTCCGGAAAACGCGGGGCCTGGTCACGGAACGGCGCGTCGACGCGCTCGACCAGTGTCGCCGGCGGCTCCATGACGTGGGAATCCGAGGAGATAAGAACCTCGCCGGCCCTGCCCTTTGCGTCAATTAGGTTTGCCATATCGTCGCCTCCCATCTACGGACATTCCTATCACCGGAAATCTTTCGCCGTCAAGGCAAGCGTGGCGGCGCCTGCGGTCGTGCGCATCATTTACTTCCGCGGGAAGTCACCACCTCAATCAGCGTCACCTCTTTCAGCGGACGATCTTGCGCGTCGCGCGGCGCGCGGGCGATGGCGTTGACCACCTCCTGGCCCTTGACGACTTCGCCGAAAACGCTGTGCTTGCCGTCCAAAAACGGGGTCGGCGCCTCGGTGATGAAGAACTGGCTGCCGTTGGTGTTCGGCCCGGAGTTGGCCATGGAAAGGATTCCGGCCTTGGAGTGTCTTAGATCGGGATGGAATTCGTCTTCGAAACGATAACCCGGCCCACCCCTGCCGTTTCCCAGCGGGTCGCCGCCCTGGATCATGAAGCCGGGAATCACGCGGTGAAAGATGGTCCCGTTATACAAAGGCCGTTTCACTTTCTCTCGTGTCTTGGAATCGGTCCATTCTTTGCTCCCGGTCGCCAGGTCGACGAAGTTCGCGACCGTCTTCGGCGCCTTGTCTTCGAAAAGACGAATAACGATATCCCCCATGCTGGTCTTGAGCGTCGCATAGAGAGGACCTTTACTCTCCTGAGAGTCGGCCTTTGTTGCTCCCGTCGCCGCAATGAGAAAACTGAAAACGATTAATATTTTCTTAAGCATCCGTTCCTCCTCGTGCCGCCGTAGTTTGACTCACTTTACTTTGACCTCTTCGTTCGCCTTCCTGGCATAGCTCCAGTCGGCGACGTCTGAAAGTTGGACCTCGCCCTTGGTTTTTCTCGCCTCTTGAACCAGACGCACGACGTTGCGCATCGTCTCGTCCGATCCCACGCCGCTGCGGCTGTAAAGGCCGGCGATATCATGGTAGATGCCCTCGCGCACGTCGGTGCCTTTGATGCCCCAGCTTTTCTCCATGTAGGATAAGATCTCGCTCTTCCGGCTCCGAATAAACTGGATGCTCTTCAGCACCGCCTTGATCATCTTGACGATCTCGTCCGGTCTTTCCTTGATCCTGTCCGTGTGGACCGCGAGTCCCCCCAGGGGAATTTGCATCACGTCGTTGAAGGAAAGCAGCTCGTTGAAGCCTCTGAGGCGCGCCATCTTGTTGAACGGAGGGACGAGCATTACCGCCTGAACCGAGCCGCTTTCGAGCGCCGTGTAGCGGCTCGAGCTGCCGCCGATCTGGAGAAACGTCACGTCCTTGTCCGGATTCATGCCGTATTTTCTGAGGATCATGACAATTTCGCTGTGCGGCGTGCCGCCGAAGCTCGAGATGCCGATTGTCATGCCTTTAAGGTCTTCGATCCGCTTGATGTTGGAGGCCGTCACCAGCACGTGATCGGAGCCGTCCATCGCCGTCATGACGATACGCACCGGCAGACCCGCGAGCGCCGCGCCGACGAAGTTGGAAAAGGTCCCGCCGTAGTCCACGTTCTTCGTCGCCACGCCGTTGACCACGATCTGGTTCTGCATGACGACGACCAGAACGGTCAGTCCTTCGGCTTTGAAAAAGCCGCGCTCTTCGGCGACGACGAAAGGCAGAGCGGTGCTGCCCACCCGCGTCGTCAGCCCCAGGATGATTTTTTTCTCCTGGGCGAAGAGATTGCCGGAAAACAGCGCGCCGATGAAAACGATGCAGGTAAAAAGATGGCGAGCCGCGAACATAGTTGATGCTTTCGGCTGCATGGCGACCACCCTACTGCAAGAGATCAAGCAGGTTGCCGTCGGGATCGGTCGTGGGATGTTGGCCCATCGCGCACGCTTCCAACTCCCTCTTCGTCACGGGGCCGAATCTGCCGATGTCGACCTTGCGTGGAGCCGACTCCGGCGACGCCTTGCCCAGAGCTTCCATCTCCTCTTTTGTTCTTTCGAGGTTTTCCACCTTGAACCCAATGTGATCCAGCCCCTCGGTCATCGCCTTATACGATGTTTTGCCGCACGGCAGAATCGCCACGGAGACCTTGCCGTCGGTCAGGCAAAAGCCGCCGTTCTCCGTGGAGCCTTCCACCGGCTTCAGCTCGAACACCTCGCGGTAGAATTCGGCGAGCCTGGCCGGGTTAGCCGATCTGATGGCGACGTGGCTTAACTGGCGGGGCTGATCCCAGCCGCCTTCCAAATAGCCTTCCCGCACCTTCGCCACGCCCTGCTGGGAGACGTCGATGTGCGTCCCCGCCGGGTCCAACATCCGCGCCACTGAAAAGGGCACGTGCTCCAGGCTCGTGATAACTCTGAGTTCGGGATAGCGCGCCTTTACCCGTCCGAGCAGGGTGTCGATGTTCTCTACTTCGAAGCCGTAGTGGTCGATGCCGGAGCGGTTGCCCGGATGGCGTTGCAGGAGCGCCATGCCGATGACACCGTCGCTGATGTGGCCGCGATCGGGATTATAATCGCCCTTTTCGTCGGTCATCCCGGAGGTGATTTTTTTCATGCCGAAAATGGTCTGATAGAATTTCGCCATCTTCTGGTAATTCTCCGTAATGATCGCGACATGCCTGATTCGAGCGAACATAGGGCACCTCCCGTGTAGGGTTGCTGACTGAGGCGCATGTTATAGGCGCAACTGTCTCCGAGTCAAGGCTCTTCAACTCTTGACGGCTCCGTGATTTTCACGTAGGCGCTACGTCAGGCGGAGGATTTCACCATGCGTGAGAGATTGTCGAAGTCTTTGACCGGGTTGGGTCTGTCGCTGGCTCTCATCGGTTGCAGTGACTCGGTGAACTCGGCCGAGTCGACGCGCCAGGACTGGAGCACGAGAGCGCCGTTGCTGGAAGCCAACTCGGAGATGGCCGTTGTGGAATCGAACGGCAAAATCTACGTCATCGGCGGCTATCCCTCCACGCGCGTGACGGTCGCCGCGGTGCAGGTGTATGACACGAAAACAGACCGGTGGGAGATCACGACGCCGCTCCCCCTGGCGGTCAACCATACCGTCGCGGCGGCGGCGAACGGAAAACTGTACGTTATAGGCGGGCAAACCAGCGCCGAGAGCGCGCCTGAGCGCGCGGGTTTTGTCGACACTGTGTTCGTATACGATCCCGCCAAGGCGACGTGGACTCGCCGGGCTTCGATGCCGACGGCGAGAGGCGGGGGCGCCGCCGTCGTCGTGGACGGCGAAATCTACGTCGCCGGAGGCCGCCCGCCGCGCGGCGCCGACTTCGCGGTCTACGATCCGAGCGCGGATATGTGGACGACGCTGCCGAACCTTCCGACGCAGCGGAATCATATAGCCGCAGCCGCCATCGACGGCAAAATCTTTGTTGCGGGAGGAAGGTTTGAAGGCGGCTTTCGCAGCCAGATGACGAACGTTTTGGAAGTATTCGATCCCAAGACCGGCGCCTGGGCGAGCCGCAAGCCGATGCCCACCGTGCGCGGCGGTGTGAACGGGATCGCGGCCAACGGCTGCCTTCACGTCTTCGGCGGCGAAGGAAACGCCGCCGACCCCAAGGGACTCTTCCATCAACACGAAGTTTACAATCCTGTGACGGATAGCTGGACGAGCCTGGAGCCGATGCCGGTTCCCGTTCACGGCGTCACGGGCGCCGTATTTATCGACGGCTGGATTCATTTGCCCGGCGGCGGCACCGAGCAGGGCGGCAGCAGCGGCTCTACGATCCATCAGGTTTACCGCCCTACGATGCAGTGCCGACCCTGATCCGTCGAGCGGCGCTTGCTGCGTTGCCACATCGGGCTCGCATCCTCATGTACTGACTACGTACGCCGCGGTGCGATCCCTCGCTCCGCCTTGATTTTCTGACTTTCTCTCCGATAAAGAGCGCCCCGTCGGAATGGACGTTTTCGTTCTCCGTATCGATCAACAGCAGCAGCGTTTTCGCCGCGTCGAGCTCGACCGGAACCGGCTCGGGGTAGTTGAGTTCTATGAACATCGCGATGCTTGCTATATCCCTTTGTGCTCCTTTATGATGCAAACCGAAGGGGGAAAGTATGGCAAACAGGGTTGAAGTAGGCGGGCTTAGAGTCGATGAGAAATTATACCGGCTCGTGCGCGATGAGATCGCGCCGGGCACGGGGGTGAAGGCCGATCAATTTTGGAAATCGCTCGGCGCGATCGTGAGGGATCTCGGCCCCAAGAACGGCGCGCTGCTGGAGAAGCGCGACAAGCTGCAACGGCAGGTCGACGAGTACCATCTCGCGCGCAAGAGCCGGCCGTTCGATCTGGAAGAATACAAAGCTTTTCTCAAGGAGATCGGTTACCTCGCCCCGGAAGGCAAGAAGTTTAGAATCACGACCGCCAACGTAGACCCCGAGATCACCGAAATCGCCGGCGCGCAACTGGTCGTGCCGCTCGACAACGCCCGCTACGCGCTCAACGCCGCCAACGCGCGCTGGGGCAGCCTCTACGACGCGCTCTACGGAACGAATGTAATTCCCGAAGACGGCCGCGCGGAAAAAGGGGAGTCGTACAATCCCCGGCGCGGGGCGAAGGTGATCGCCTACACCGAGGAGTTTCTAGACAAGGTCGTCAGTTTTAAGCGCGGGAGTTTTGCCGCCGTCACCCGGTTTTTCCTCAGGCGCATGGGGCGCAAGAAGCAACTGGTCGCGACGCTCAAAGACGGCAGCACGGTCGGGCTTGCCGACGGGCGCAAGTTTCTCGGCTATCTGGAGAAGAACGGCGAGTTGACCGATATTTTGCTCAGCAACAACGGCTCGCGCATCGAGATTCAGATCGATCGCAGCCACCCGATCGGCAAGACGCACCTGGCGGGGGTGAAGGACGTGGTGCTGGAGGCGGCGATCACGACGATCGAAGACTGCGAGGACGCCGTCGCCGCGGTCGATGCCGCCGACAAGATCACGGTCTACCGCCACTGGTGCGGCATCATGAAGGGGACGCTGGAGGCGACCTTCGAGAAAAACGGGCGTCCGCTGAAGCGTCGGCTCAACCCGGACAAGAGCTTCATCACGCCGACCGGGGGAAAGTTGACTCTGCCGGGAAGGAGCCTGTTGCTTGTTCGCAACGTCGGGATTCACATGTACACCGATGCCGTGACTACAATGGGCGGGCAGGAAATCCCCGAAGGCTTCCTCGACGCGATGGTTACGGTGCTGGCCGCCATCCATGACATCAAGGGGAAGGGGAAATTCGCCAACAGCAGAAAAAAAAGCATCTACATCGTCAAGCCGAAACAGCACGGACCGGAGGAAGTCGCCGCCACGGTCGAGTTGTTCGCGCGCATCGAGAAGGCCCTGGGCTTGAAGCGGAACACGCTCAAGATCGGCATCATGGACGAAGAGCGGCGCACCACCGTCAATTTGATGGAATGCATCCGCGCGGCCAAAGAGCGGGTCGTGTTCATCAACACGGGATTTTTGGACCGCACCGGCGACGAGATCCACACCAGCATGGAATTGGGTCCCATGTTGCCGAAAGAAGAGATCAAAGCGCAGCCGTGGATCAAGTCCTATGAAGATTGGAACGTGGACATCGGCATCGAGGCGGGACTAAGAGGAAAAGCGCAGATCGGCAAAGGGATGTGGACGATGCCGGATGAGATGCGCGAGATGGTGAGAATCAAGATCGCCCATCCTCAAGCCGGCGCGAATACCGCCTGGGTGCCGTCGCCCACCGCCGCCACCCTCCACGCGCTCCACTATCACTATGTGAACGTCGCCAAGATACAGCAGGAGCTGGCGAGGAGAGGCCGCGCGAGTCTCGACAATATCTTGACGCCGCCGCAGCTGAACCGGGAGTTAAAGCCGGAGGAGATTCAGCGCGAGCTGGACAACAACGCGCAAGGCATCCTGGGCTACGTCGTTCGCTGGGTGGACCAGGGCGTCGGCTGCTCTAAGGTTCCGAACATCAACGACGTCGCCCTGATGGAAGACCGGGCGACGCTGCGCATATCGAGCCAGCATATCGCCAACTGGTTCAAGTACGGCATCGTGACGCGGGATCAGGTCGTCGAGACGTTCAAGCGCATGGCGAAAGTGGTGGACCGCCAAAACGCCGGCGACCGCAACTACCGCAACATGGCGCCCGATCACGGCAAGAGCATCGGCTTCCAGGCGGCGCTGGATTTAGTCTTCAAGGGCTGCGACTTGCCCAACGGCTACACCGAACCCGTGCTGCATGCGCGGCGACGGGAAGTCAAAGCGGCCGCCGGTCGGTGAGGACGGCTCGTTTGCGTCAAGAAGACAGTGGCGGGGTCGCGGGTTCTCCCCGCTTTTTCGAAGATGGCTATTCTCTACCAATACGCAACCCGAAACGACGCATGCTGTCCGATCTCATCGAAGTCTCCACGATTGCAGGTGATGACCGTCGCGCCGATATCCCTGGCGGAGAGCGCGATCAGAATATCGAACGCCAACTCCCGTAATTTCTTACGCTCGTATCCCTTAACCCGTCGCAGGCGGTCGAGGATCTCGGCGGATTCAAGCCAGTGACGCTCCGTCGGCGTGACGATTTTGACTTTCCTCGTCAGCTCGGCGACGAACCTGCGCTCCGACTCCGTCCGCGCCCCACGCCGAAGCTCATGGAGCACGACCGCCGGGCAGCGAACGATCCAAGGCGAGCGGAGGAGTTTTAGGGTAAAACGGCCGGTGCGAAAGTTTTCGATGTAGACGGAGGCGTCGAGTAAGGCGAAATTACCGTTCGGCAAAGGAACCCTTCCTGCCGACGCCGCCGTATTTGCGGAAGATCGCGTCGTGTGCGGCCTTTTCCGCCGCCAGAGCCAGCGCTTGCTCGATGGTCTCCGTCACGCTTTCGGCGCCTAGGGCCTTCTTCGCACGGGCCAACTGCGCCTCGTCCAACCTGACCGTTACCTGTGTCTTCGCCATACGCGCCTCCTGAAGTGTCTCACAAATTACAGCGAACTGCATGACGTTGCAAGCCGTTTGTAATTTTAGAGCCGCGTCGATCCCCGGCGGATAATACGCCCCCCGGCTCGCAAGCCGACACTCCGCCTTGTTTGTTGAGCCAAAAGTGGATGTGACCGCGTTCGCCGCTCAGGCGATAGTTGCGCATTTGCGCAATTGAGCAAACGTGACAAGCCGGCAAATCCCTCATCCCTTATTCCCAACCCCCGATTTCCTCCTTGCGCGCACCATTTCGCAGTCCGCGGAAGCCAGACGTGGGGTGGATCAATCCGCATCCGCATACGCGCGGGAAAAAGCGGCCCACGCCGCCAACGCGGCGATGAGAGACAATACGCCCGCCAAGCCTAGCGTTATCTCAAGACCGAAATAGTCGCCGAGCGCGCCGATCGGCGGGAGAACGACGACGGCGGCCAGACGGAAGAGAAGGGCGTTCAGCGAAAGCACGCTTGCCCGATCCTCCGAGGGAGTGGCCTCCTGCAGAACGGTCGCGAGCAGCGGCCCCTGTAGCCCGCGCACGGTCATGAAACCCAAATAAAAGACGAGCGCCAGGGACGAAGAGCCGAGGGCGAGGCCCAAGTAACTCACACCGGCGATAACGCTGCAGGCGAGCAGCGTGGGCTTAAGCCCGAAGGCGCGGGCGGCCCGCGCGCTAAACAGAGAAGCGGCGGCCAGCCAGAGGTGAGCCAGCGCCCAGAGAGGGCCGAACCACGCCGGCGGAATTCCCCGCTGCTGCATCCACGGTTGGATGAGCCAGACGGCGACAAAGGTGGATATCCCCAGCGCGACCGACAGCGTCATCGCCGTGCGCAGGCGCGCATGGCGCACGAGGGCGTGGCGCACGATGTGCCAGGCGCGGACGAGGTGGCTCATCCGTTCTCCCGCTTCCGTGGGTCTTGCCTCGCGCATCGCCGCGACGGCTCCAAGGTTTGCCGCAGCGATCGGCGCTTGCGCCCAAAGCGGCAGACGCGGCGCGATGCTGTAGAGCCATCCGCCGACAGCCGAAGAGACTGCTTCGCTCGCCTGCGACGCGGCGCGCACCCGTCCTTCCCACCGGCCATAGCGCGCCACGCTGTCGCTCGCTTCCAGCGAGACAAAAAGCAGCGCGCTGTCGGCGCCCGAGATGAAGGCCAGCCCAACGCCGAGCAACACCTCGGCGAAAACCATGCCGCCGAACGTCGTTCCCAGGGCGTAGGCGATCCACCCCGCAAACCAAAAGAGCGCTCCGGTGAGCAGCGAGCGGCGGTAACCCAGCCGGTCGGCGACGTAGCCGGAAGGGAATTCGAAAATGACTGCCGTCGCGCCGAAGATCGCCTGCAGCCACATGATGTCCGTCAGCGACATCCCGATCTCGTCTTTCCAGAAAAGAGTGATGACCGGGATCGGAAAGAGCGCGGCGCGCAGTCCGGCGGAGGCGACGAGAAGAGCGGGATTGCGATCGGCGGGCCGTTTCATCTCGAATTAATCTAAGACCGAGCGCCGATTCTATGTTAATCGCCATCGGGCGACAACCGGAAGGAACCAGATCATGGACGTGCTGCATGCGCGGAACAGGGAAGTGAAAGCGGCATCAGGCCGCTGGAAAAGCCTCATCTGTAAATCAGTCAATCTTCAGGCCCGACCCCCGACGTGACCCCCGACGTGACCCCCGACGTGATTTCCGACTATCGGTTCATCCCGCCTTTCGCTCCTGCTTGATCTTGTCGGCGAGGTAGACCTTGATCAGCGACTGGTAGGGAATGTCTTTCTTGTTGGCGAGCACCTTGAGCTCGTTGAGCATCTCGCGTGGCAAACGAAGAGAGATGGACTTAACCGGAGCCTCGACCCCTGGGTCGAACTCGATCTCGACGCGGCTCTGCTTCGAGAAGTCGAAATAATCCGTGGTGTCGTGCGTGCTCCAGAACTCTCGCTCGGCCGCCTCTCTATTGTATTTCGCCGCCTGCTTAGCTTTCTTCTTCATACAGCTTTCGCTCCTTCCTGCTCATAGGCCTGGCGCTTATGACGCGAATCCGCTTAGATCGGATTGTAAAAACCACCGCGAGGAGACGGCTGCCATACGTTTGTCCCAGCGCTGCATAACGTACTTCCGGCTGCCCCTTCGGGCTGCGGCCTATGATTAACGAGTCGTTGAAAAATATCTCCTCTGCCTCACGATCGGTGACCCCGTGCTTTGGCTCGTTCTTGCCGGAGTTTCCTTCGTCCCACTCGAATCCCCGAACGCCCTTTAAGAGTTCCGACACGAAATGAGTATATGGCTACAATATACGGGTGTCAACGGACAAAAACGCCCCTCCGCCATACTTGTGTAGCCTTGAGACAGGCGCGAGTCGGCAGTCAACGAAGCCTGGAAATCCCGCGCTAGCTCTTGTTGAAGGCCTGCGGTTTATCGAATAAGAAGGGCCTGCAGTCCGACAGAAAGGATAGAACCATGAACGTAAAAGCCGCCGTGGCGTTCGAACCGGGAAAGCCGCTGAAGATCGAGACCGTGCAATTGCAAGGACCGAAAGAGGGCGAGGTGATGGTCGAGATCAAGGCGACGGGGGTTTGCCACACGGACGAGCATACGCGCTCGGGTAACGACCCGGAGGGACTCTTTCCGGTGATTTTCGGCCATGAAGGGGCGGGGATCGTCGTCGAGGTCGGGCGCGGTGTGACCTCGGTGGCGAAGGGCGATCATGTGATTCCGCTCTACATTCCGGAGTGTGGCAGGTGCAAGGCCTGCCTGTCGGGCAAGACCAATCTCTGCAATGCGATCCGCGCGACGCAGGGAAAGGGCGTGATGCTGGACGGGACAAGTAGGTTTTCGGTCGGTGGCGAGAAAATCCACCACTACATGGGCTGCTCGACCTTCGCCAACTACACAGTGCTGCCGGAGATCGCCGTGGCCAAGATCCGCAACGACGCGCCGTTCAACAAGGTCTGCACCATCGGCTGCGGCGTCACGACGGGAATCGGCGCGGTGTTGAACACGGCGAAAGTAGAGGTTGGGGCGAACGTCGTTGTGTTCGGCCTCGGCGGCATCGGCTTAAACGTCGTCCAAGGGGCGCGCATGGCGGGCGCGAACATGATTGTCGGCGTGGACTTGAATCCCAAGCGCGATGCCCTCGCGCGTAAGTTCGGCTTGACACACTTCGTCAACCCGAAGGATGTCAAAGGCGACCTGGTCGCATATTTAATCGATCTGACCGACGGCGGGGCCGACTACAGCTTCGAGTGCATCGGCAACGTGGACGTGATGCGCCAGGCATTGGAGTGCTGCCACCGCGGCTGGGGCGTGTCGGTGATCATCGGCGTCGCCGGCGCGGGAAAAGAAATCAGGACGCGGCCGTTTCAGCTCATCACCGGCCGCGTCTGGAAAGGCACGGCCTTCGGCGGCGCGAAGGGGCGGTCCGATGTCCCGAAGATCGTCGATTGGTACATGGAAAAAAAGATCAACATCGACGATCTCATCACGCACACGATGCCGCTTGAGAAAATAAACGACGCGTTCGACTTGATGCTGGCGGGGGAGTCGATCAGAAGCGTGATCGTCTATTGATGCTGATGCTCGACCGTGGCGCTACTTTGCCGGGACCAGGTCGAACTTGCCGGACGATTCTTCGTAGAAGAGCGCGCCTTCTTTCGCGTCACCCCCGCTCCAGTGCTTCGCTTTGCCGGGAATTCGGATGAAGCTGCCCGGGCCTACTCGCTTCTCGCCGGCGCTATCCTTGTAAAGATAAGCGCCTTTGACAACGACAAGCCAGAGATCGTTCGTGTGCGTGTGCATCCCGGCATCCATTCCCGGTTTGAACTTTGTAAACGCGCCGTACGCGGCTTTGTCCGGATTTCTCCAAAGCACCGCCCTGGTGACTCCCGGAACCACTTCCTTATATTTCGCCTCGTCTGCGGAGACGAAGGTCGCAGGTTTGTTTTTGGCTTGCTTCTCCTGACTCTGCGCGGAGCCGATCCACCATGCAATGGCTAATGCCACGGCCACTCCGAGAACGGTCGAAAATCATTTCATACTATTCTCCTTTTATTCTATTGGGCGCGAACGCGACGTATTGTAAAATCACCTACCGGAAGTTCAACTTGTGGTCAAGCGCGTCCCCTGATGCGCGTCACTCGTTGGGCTCTCAAATCAGGTTCTCATTCCCAGATTACTTATTTGACTGACCTAGCAGGGCGCACCCAGACGGGCTTGACATGCGTCTCACAAAATGCCAGTATCGTCTTATGAAAGAGGCTGATCGTTTCTTAAATGAGCTATTTCGTATCGTAAATGGCGCTCTTCGTCTCGATATCGACAAAGTACGCAACTACACCGCTTTCCTTGCAGACAACCTTGAAAAAGAAGGGGATAAAACTTCTGCGGCGAGGCTGCGTAAGATGCTCGAAGAAACCGACCACCAGCTTCACCCGACAAAAGCTGCGTTTGAAAAGGCTCTCCCCGTCGATGCTGATAGCCGCTTCGCGCTCATCGAGCACGTAAATCTAAACGCGATTCATGAGCCGCGTGTTGTACTTTCACAGGAGCAGTGGGACACCGTCAACGAGTTTTTGAGCGTCGCGAAGAGCTATGAACAAATCGATACAGCTAATATGGCGGCCTCACTCAGTTTTCTTATGTACGGGCCGCCGGGTACCGGGAAGAGTAGACTCGCGCGTTTCATCGCGCAGGAGTTAGGGCTTCCGCTATATGTGGCGCGACTCGATGGACTGATTTCTTCATTTCTCGGAAACACATCAAAGAACATCCGTGCCATTTTCGATTTTGCGGCGAAGACCCCGTGCGTGCTCTTCCTCGATGAGTTCGATGCGATCGCAAAGCTTCGCGGCGACACCCAGGAAATGGGAGAGCTGAAGCGGGTCGTGAACAGTTTTATCCAGAATCTGGATACTCTCGGAAGACACTCGATCGTAATCGCTGCCACAAACCACAGCGATCTGCTGGATACTGCCGTTTGGCGCCGCTTCAGCTACCGCATAGCCCTGGACTTTCCCCCACCGGAGCTGCGACACGAAATGTGGGCTGAGTTCATTCAGCCATTCAAAGTAACCGCGCGCGAGCTGGAGCTTCTGGTCGATATCTCCGAGGGATTTTCCGGATCCGATATTCAAGAAGTCTGCGTGCGCCTTCGCCGGCGGAATATCACAACGAAACACGCTCCTAAATTGAATGACGCCTTTCAGATTCTTCAGAACCTTGCGATCGGAGAAGGAGAGAACCGCCGGTTCGTTGCGACATTCAAAGGAAAGGATTCTCCTGCGATCGCCGCGGCTCTTAACAAGCGCAACGCGAGACTATACAGCTTTGCCGCGCTCGGAAACCTGTTGGGGGTCTCGAAAGCCTCAGCGTACAGATGGGTGAAGGAGGCCGACCATAATGGCTGATCAGGATAGTACAACATCGCGGTCAGAGCGGCTGCCAATAAAGCTCGTGATGCCAAAACAAGGGACCGAGAGAAAAATCAAAGCGGGTGGTGCACCGCCCAAACCATTTCGGACCGTTGACGATAACTACCGCAAGAGCCTTTCAAATCAGGTCTCTGCTATCCGTCACGTAATTGTCCCTCAGGTGGGCCGGACGGGTGCCGCCCCGATCCGTGTAAAACTGGTATCCAAGGCCGTTGCCAAGAGCCATCGTCCCGAGCAACTCTTTTCAGAAAGCTCTTGCCCGATTATCGGCGCGGGACGTCTCGGAGAAGTCTTTTTAAAAGCAACCCCTGAAGGCCTCGATCGCCTTACCACAATTATCAACACCGTCAAAACTGAACGTATCATCAAGGAGCTTTCGTGTGTTGAAGCTATCGAACCGGTTACGCCGGCGTTTCGGCGAGGGAACCTGGAACCGAACGAGGTTCTTCGCCGCAGTCCACGAAAACGTGGCGGTTTTATGACCCGTATCCGGCTTTTCAATTTCGGGACCGAGAAGGATCAACCCAAACTCGTCGAGGATTTTTCGGAGACGTGCCACCGTCGAAACATACCACTCAGCCAAGACGGATATTCGCCAGGAAGCTTCACTTACGCGGCGGAGTGCCACTCTGTCGAAGACGTTGACGTTCTTTCGCGCGTAGTCGGTGTGCGGTCCATCTCGCAAATGCCGCTTATACGCGTGATCCGTGCGCAGAATTTCAATCCCAGGCGGCTACCGCAACTTCTCACACGCCAGGAAGTCACCGGCGATGTTCCGGTTGTTGTCGTTGTGGATAGCGGCATATCGGACCAGATTCCACCGCTTGAGGGCTGGGTTTTTGGCCGTCAGTCCCGCGTTGCTTCCCAATACCGGAATACTGCTCATGGCACGTTTGTCGCCGGCCTGATCTGCTGGGGGCATGACTTTAATCCGAGCATTCCAGGACTTGATGAAAGTCCCTGCGGTGTTTTTGATCTTCAGGTCGTTCCAAACGAAGATCCTAACGAAGGAGAGACGGACACGCTATCCGAACAGGAATTCCTGATCTCTCTGGAAATCGCTCTTAAGGAACATGCGAACAAGTACAAGGTCTGGAATCTCTCCCTCGGGCTCGACGTCGTCTGCTCACTCGACGAGTTTTCGTCCTTTGCCGAACAACTCGACGACTTACAGGAAAAGTACCAGGTTTCGTTTGTTATCAGTGCGGGAAATTACGTCACGCCACCACTCCTCGACTATCCACGTACGCAACAGCAGCTTGCCGCTGGACGCATCACGGCGCCCGCGGATAGCGTTCTTGGAATCACAGTCGGAGCAATTTCCCATATCGGTTATCAACGGAATGGTCCCAGGCAGCATCACCCATCGGCTTTCTCGCGCCACGGCGCCGGTCCGAACCATATTATCAAGCCAGATCTTGTACACTACGGTGGATCATGCTCCACGGATGCGACTGACATTAACGGAATTCGGTCACTGAACAGCGCGGGCTCTGTGGAAAATCTCGGCACGAGCTTCGCTGCTCCTCTTGTGTCGCGCACACTCGCGCAGATTTATCATCAGATAACACCTACGCCGGCACCCGTTCTTGCTCGGGCGCTTCTGACTCATCACGCACGCGACCCCCGTACTGGTGGCCGCGTTCCGGACGGCGATGAAAATTTTTTCGGCTTTGGCTTGCCGGCGACGGTTCCCTATTGCCTGGAATGTACCCCCTACAGCTCGACACTTGTTTTTACTGATACTCTCCGGCCGGGTTACTATCTTGAGTGGAACGAATTCCCTTATCCGCCGTCGCTTTCCCGCAATGGCCGCTATTTCGGCGAAATCTGGATGACCGTGGCGTTCGCACCGGCGCGCGGTGCACGATGGGGAACCGAATACTGCGAAACTCACATCGATGCGCATTTCGGTGTTTACCGCCAGCAGACATCAAAAGCCGGAATCTCAGCAACCAAATTTTTCGGTCTCGTGCCGCCCGAACACAAGAATCCGGGCCTGCTTTACGAATCCTATCAGGTGGAAAAGCTCCGGAAATGGGCACCGGTCCGCACCTATTACGGCAACCTCGGTGAAAACGGCGAACGCGGCGATCGCTGGCGATTGATGCTCCGGCTTCTGAGACGACATGGAGAAGAGACTTTTAAGTCTCAGCCATTTTCACTCGTCCTGACAATTTCCGACCCGATGAAAACCGCCCCTGTGTACGACGAAATGGCCCGCGTCGTCCTAAACCGCTTTCAGGCAGAGAACCTCGCGGTGCGTGCCACCGCGCGTGTTCGCGGCAGACTGTCGGAATGAATTTTTCACACTCAACAAGAAAGGAGGTGATCTTATGGGAAAAAACGATCGCTACGTTACACGGCATCCCGAGGGCTGGTCTGTGCAGAAGCCTGGCGCTGAAAGAGCCAGCAGTCTGCATCCGACCCAGGGGAAAGCTGAGGAACGGGCCAAAGAGATTGTCAGCAATCTCGGCGGAGGCGAAGTCAGGATTCAGGACCGTCATGGTCGCTGGCGTGACTCCGACACCGTTCCCCCAGGCAATGATCCATACCCACCACGCGACAAGCGGCACTAGGATCGTCTGAAACATTGGGGTCTTCCGACCGCGGAGCGTATGAATTCCGATGCCCTCAGGACATCTAAAGAATGAAACGCTCCGCGGGCGGGAAGTAACGTCGACGCGCTCGATACTTAAGATTCCAAACTAAATTTCAAAACGGCAGCCCCAACTGTTCTCCGGCTTTCGGCGCCGTAACCGGCCTGCGGGCGAGATCTTTGATCCGCGATTCGAGCCAGCTCATGTAGAGGCGATAAGTCTTCCGTTTTTCCAGCGCGGCGATGCAGAGCCGGCGCACTGATCGGGCGTAGAGCCGCCAGTTTTGCCGAACGGAGCGCGGCAGGCGAATGTAAGTCGGCGCGTCGTCGCAAAATAAACCGCTGCGCGCGAGCGTCCAGATATCGCACTGCTTCTCGCCGCCGGGCATCCTCCCATCAGCCGTCCGCTTGTCTCGGTTCAAACGGACCCTGGAGAGACCCTGGAGGAGATGGGTCAGCTCGTGGCCGATAGTGTTATAGGTAAGCTTTCTCACCTTGAGCCGAATCGTCAACTTCGCAGCGGCTCCGGCGCTCAGCGGCACAACCGCGCTGCCAAGATGCGCCGACGTGTAGCCGACGGTGATTTTTCTGCTCTGCAATTCGGGAAAACGACGCAACGCCTTATCCAGCATCTTAAGCGCCCGGCGGCTTATCTGCTTCTTCATCCGCGGGGTGAAAACGAAGGGATATTCTCGTCCTGATATCACTGAAGCTCTATCCTAGGCGTCCCGAGCCGCTTATCCGGCCTCAATTTTCTCGGACGCGACAGTGGTTCGACTTAACTCACCACGGGCGCGCGACCGCGCGCGGCGCTCCGAAATCACCAGCGCAGATCCCAGCGCGAGCCCGATCCCATTGCTTGCCCAGCTCAAACTCACGTGCGCGCCGTGATCTACGATGGGAACGAGCAAGCCGATCGCTGCGACCAGAAATAGCAGGCGCAGGACCGGGCCGATCGGGCGGAACAGATAACCCACCAATCCGACCCCCAACAGAACTGCGCCGGCGATCGCGGTCACGATCGACAGCGCCACTTCATGCCAGCGGCCGATCAAGAGCAACGCTGGCGAGAAGACAAACAGGAACGGCACGATATAAGCGATAGCACAGAGGCGCATCGCCTCCCAGCCGGTTCGCATGGGATCGGTCTTGCCGATCGAGGCCGCGGCGTAGGCGGCGAGACAGACCGGAGGAGTAATCATGCTGAGCATGCCGAAATAGAAGATGAAGAGATGCGCCGCCAGCGGCATGATTCCCATTTGCGCCAGTCCCGGAGCGACCAGCACCGCCAGAAGGATATAGACCGCGGTCGTGGGCAAGCCCATGCCGAGAATGATGCTGACGATGGCGGTAAGCACCAGGAGAATGATCGCGCTCACCTGACCTACCGTGAGCAGCATGAAGGTCAGACTGAAGCCCAGGCCCGTCACCTGAAGGATGCCGATGACTACGCCGGCAAGTCCCGTGGTAACGACGATATCGAGCAGGCTGCGGCCGGTTGTAACCAGTATCTCTTTGAGCTGGGGCAGGCCGAGCTTCACCCCGGGCGTGAGCAATCCCGTTACGAGCGCGGCGAGCACCGCCACGAGGCCGGCCTCTTCGGGCTGTCTTCCGAGAAAGAACATCCAACCGATGAGCACGGCGAGGGGAACCACAAAAGCCGCCGAACCGCGCAGGACCGGAAGCAGCCTGGGGCGCTGCTCGCGCGGCAGGCCGTGAATCCCGTCTCGCGCCGCCAGCAGGTCGACCTCGATGAACAACGCAACGTAGTAGAGGATCGCCGGCACGAGCGCCGCCAGCGCCACTTTCGCATAGGGAATCTGGAGATATTCGGCGATGAGGAACGCGGCCGCCCCCATGACCGGCGGCATAATCTGTCCGCCGGTGGAAGCAACAGCCTCCACGGCGGCGGCCACCGGCGCGGGATAGCCCGCCTTTCTCATCATCGGAATCGTGAAAGCGCCGTCCACCACGACGTTCGCCACGGCGCTGCCGCTGATGTTCCCGAACAGGCTCGAAGAGACAATGGCGATCTTGGCCGGTCCGCCGCGAAACCGCCCGACTGCCGCCAGGGCGAAGTCGCTCAGAAAGCCCGCGCCGCCGGTGGTGTAAAGGGTCTGTCCGAAAACGACGAAGACCAAAACCGTGGTCGCCGCGACTTTGATCGGGAAGCCGAGGATGCCGTTCGTATCCAGGAACAAATAAGTGGACAGGCGGCTGACGGACAAGGCGCGCCCGTAGAGCTGGCCGGGAAAATAGTCCGCAAACAGGGCATAAAAAACAAAACAGCCGACGATCACGACCAATGGCAGCCCCACGAGCCGGCGGCATGCCTCGGCCAGCAGCAGCACGGTGAAGCAGCCTAAGATCACCCGCTCCAAACTAATCTCGCCGATGGAGTGCGCGATCTTCGGAAAGACAACAAAAAGATAGAGGCCGATGGTGAGGCCCACGACCGCAGCCAGAGCGTCGTACCAGGGCACACGGTCATAGGGCGACCGTCGAGTCGCGGGGATCAAAAGAAACGTCGCGCAGAGCACCAGGCCCAGGATGAGACCGGCCGACTGTTCAGGAAAGATGAGCCAGCCAAACTGTTGAGGCAGGTCGAGCAAGAAGAGCACGCCCACGGTAGGGATCGCGATCAGCAGAAAAACCGCGATCCGGCCTAACGGCCCTCTGAAGGTGCGCGAGCGCGCGGTTTCTTCCGTGGGTGATTCATTTGCCATGATGTTTCTGTGAACCGGTAAACTCCGCTCGGTTTTCTATCCGCAAATTTGTTTCAAATGAGCGTCATGCTTTGCCGTCCAAATGCCCATCTCCTTGTAAAACTTGATCGCCCCCGGATGATAGGGGACTGTGAAATTGACAATCGCCTGCGTCTCTTTGGTCCACTGCTTGAAGAGCGGGTGCTTGGTATGGAGCTCCGCCATGTTCTCCCACCATGCCTTGATCAGCGTGTAGACGGTCTTCTCGCTCACCTTGGTCGAGCCTACCAGATGGAGCGGATAGCCGACGACGTAGGTCTCGCCCTTAACGCCCGTGACTTGGTCTTGCTTGACCACGGAGGCGCCATACCTGGCAAGCACGGCCTTTGCGCCGTCGCTCGTCGGCATGCTCAGCAACCGGATCGGCTCGGTAGCGTTGGCCTCCTCGACCACGGCGATGCCGATGCCCGTGATGCTGGCGTCGATTTTTCCTTCGGCGACGCCCCGCACGCCGTCGTTCAAATTGGACACGCGCACCTGGACGACGTCGGCGGGTTTCAGTCCGCTCGCCTCCAGCATCGCCTCTACCCAGGTCTGGTTGATCGCATGGCCGCCGTAATCCCATGCCATCCGCTTGCCTTTGAGATCGGTGAACTGCTTGATGTCGGACTTATCCCGCACCAGAATTCCGACGGTGAAAGGAAACACGCCGCCGGAAACCACCCGGACCGCGGGGAAAGGCTTTCCATACCCGCCGGTGCCGCTCATGGCCATGGAGGCGTCCAGAATATTCATGATGCCGAATTCCACCTCTGCGTTCTGCAGCAGCGGCATCCACGCGTTCGGGCCGTTGTAGGGCTGCACTCTGACGGAGATCGGCGTGGCCTGGCTGCCCACCGCCGCCAGCGAGGCGGCGATGGCGTGAGCGCCGGTCCCGGCCGGATTGGTGGCGATAGCCGCGATGCGCGGCAGGTCGGCCGCAGTGTTTGTGACCGGGCCGCAGTCGACTTTAGCGGCCAGGAGCGCAGGCTGAGGACCGATCACCGCCCCAACCAAAACCCAGCGGGCGGCGAGAGCCGTGAAACGATGCTTTCTCGGAGTCATATGGAATACCCTCCTTTTGCGTATCCCTTCGGAGCGGCAGACTTCTACTCCCAACTCCGCAGCGGGACGAACCGAAGCGGCCCCGACGATAGGACACCTTTGGCATCGAGGTCAACCCCAAAAACAAAAAACAGCCGGAGCTGCGGCGGGTGAACGGCTCGATTTTTAGGGCTTGTGACCGACCTTGGCACGCGACTTTTCTGTTTTGTGTCACAAGCGCTCGGTATCGAGCGCGCAAAACGGTAATTTTTCCTATTCGCGCGGTAATTTCTCTTTGCCGGCGCTCGCGGACGATTTCTCACTCGTTCGGTATCGCTGCGCCAAGAAATTCTCTCACGCTCGTCTAACTCACCGAAAGAGCGGCGAAGCTTGATTCGATTGAGAGCTTGCAATCGCGCTTCTAAGGCCGTTGACAGGAGCACTCCGGGTTTGGTATGCCTTTTGCCTGCGAATCGTATGTTTAACCAGGGACTGGCGCAGTAAAATTTTCCGAGAAAAGGGGGGACTTGTATGGCCATGTGGAAAGAATCGATGAGGATCGACCCGATCACCGGCGAGACGCTGCCGCCGAGCGCATCGCCGCCCGTCGTGGAGACTCCGCCGCGCTCCTATACGCAGCCGGCGCAGGGCGCGAGGAAAGAGTCGGTCATCGGCGCGGGGCTGACCATCGAAGGGAAGATCGAAGGCGAAGGGGACGTCCGCCTCGCAGGCAGCTTTAAGGGGGACGTGCGGGTGAAAGGCAATCTGATCATCGACCAGGGCGCCCACGTGAGCGGCGAGGTCAGCGCCGAGACCGTCACCCTCGGCGGCGATGTGGTGGGAAACATCCACGCCTCGAATCAAGTCAACCTCCTCGAAACCTGCCAGTTGGTAGGCGACCTGAGGGCCAAACAGCTGACTGTGGCCGCCGGCTCGCGCATGCGCGGCAAAGTCGAGTTCGGCTGGGAAGAGGGAGAGCTGAAGGAGGCGAGGGAGGTGAAGCGGGTGGAGACCAAGAAGCCGGCCGAGAAAAGCGACGCCCGGCCCAGTGAAGCCAGGCCCTTTGTATGAAAATACCCGGCGGCGCGGCCCGCGGGGAAACCCGGACCTGCCCGCATTGTAAGGGCACGATTCTTAAGAGCGCCGCGACTTGTCCTGCCTGCGGCCACTTTCTGCGCTTCGAGGCGGTGCGCGGCGCGCGCGAGCAGGTGGCCGCATTCCAGCCGCTGAGACTTGAAGGCGTCCTCAAACAGTCGGCGCTTGCAGAGGGCTACGAGTACGCCATCGTGGTCACAGTGCACAACGAGCGCGGCGAGGAGATCACGCGCCAGATCGTCGGGGTCGGGGTGCTGAAGGGAAAAGAAAACCGCAAGGTCACGGTCTCCGTGGAGCTCTACGTCCCCGACGGCGCCAAGCGTCCCAGGGCCGTCTAGGGAGTAGAAACCAAGATTGCATCACGAAGGTCACAAAGAGCACGAAGTTCAAAAGTTATGAAATTTACGAATCCTTCGTGGCCTTCGTGTGCTTCGTGGTGAGATCGTATTTTCTCGTCGATAAAGAGGATTTTATTTCAGCCGCTTAAAGAAGCCTTCTCTCTCCAGCTCGTCGAGCGTGCCTTCGTCGAGAAATTTTTCCAGATTAATTTCCGGCTTCGCGCCCGGAGTCCGCTGCGCGGCCATCTCCAGCGTGTTGCGCAGCCCCTGATGCGATATGCGCGTCGGGAAGGAGAAGCCGGGCGCGACGTACTGGTAGGTCTCCTCGATCGCCTTGGGATTTTTCTGCTGCATGCGCTTCGCCAGGATCGCCAGCGCCTTCTCTTTGTTCGTCTGAAACTGCTGGGTGGCCTCGGCGTAGGCCTGCTGGAAGCGCTTCACCGCGTCGCGGTTCTTTTCCAAAAAGGAGCGGCGGACGACGATCACGTTCATCGGAAACGCCGCGGTCTTCATGTCGCGCATGTGCGCCAGCATGTTCATGCCCATACGCACGGCTTCGCCGACCTCGGGATAAGCGAGCACGGTGGCGTCGAGCGCCCCGGCGGAGAGGGCGACCAAGCGCGTGGCAGCCGTGCCGCTTTGGATGATTGTGACCGACTGGCGCGGGACGTTCCATTCCTTGAGCGCGAGCGTCACCGCCAGCTCGTTGGCGCCGCCGAAGCCCACAATGCCGATTTTTTTTCCGGCGAGATCTTCCGGCTTGCGGATCTCTTTTTGCGCCACGAAGCTGAAGGGAAAGGTGTTGAGCGAGCCGGAGATCATGACGATATCCGCCCCCTGATTGATGGCGTTGACGGTGGTGACCGCATCGACCTGGGCGAAGTGAACGCTCCCTCCCACGAGCGCCTGAATCTCGCGGGTCGAGCCGGGGACCATCACCACCTCGCCGCTGAAGCGGTATTTGGCGAACAGTCCCAGATCTCTGGCGGCCCACACCGGCGCCTGAAATCCGGCGAAGCCGCCATAGGCGATGAGATAATTTTCCTGCGCGAAAGCGCCCGCGGGAAGGATGAGAAAAATAAAAACAGCGCGCGCCAGTTTGCTCAGCATGCTATCTTCCCTTTGCCTCTGTGGCTTACTTCCCGTTCTGCATCGTCTGTAGGTTCCCGGCTTCCATCTGCTCCATATACCGCTTGTAATCCGTCGATGCCGGGACGACTTCGGAAAACACGACCAGATGCGGGAAATGGTTCAGCTTCGGATCGCGTATGACGTGCCTGGGATCGCGTCCTTCCTGCACGTCTTTGATCGCGCTCAAGAGCAGCTTGCGTCCCGCGACGATGCCCTTGTCCGAGGAGACGAGATGTTCCGCGGTTCGGTCCTCGACCGCCCCTTGGCTCTCCGTGGCGAACGCGTCGTGCGCCTGGAAGTTCATCCCCATGCCGGTAAAGGTTTTGGTCTTCATCGAGTCGCGGTCCTGTCGATACCGGTTCGCCGCATTGCGGGTTAACGCATAATCCGCCGTCTGCTCGACGCGGCTCCAGTTTCGCAGCTCGTCGCTGAGCGGCCGCTCGCGGCTGAACATGAATATATATTTCCAGTGGCTCGCGTCGTCGATCGGCACGTGCCAGTGGACCGAATAGCCCTCGCCGATCGTCGAGCCGCCGAAGGCGCCCGCGTTGGGAAAGATAAAGTTGGTGACGCGCAGGTAGCATTTATCCGACCCGAACCGGCGGGTCGTATAGAGCCTCAGCCCGAAGTCGGTCAACTCCACGTCCAGGGTCGGCGCGATGTCTTTGCCCAACAGCGAATTATCGCTCTCGTCACTGCCCTGGACAATTCTTCTTCGCCGGGGGAGGTCGTCGTCCGCGAGCGACTGATGCAAAAACGATAGGTGCACCGGGTCGATGTTGCCTTCGTTGCCCTGCAGATAATTGCAGTGGATCAAAATTTTGGTGACGGTCCGGCACTCCGCCGGCACGGTGAGAAATTCATAGTTCGGCAGCAACGGCGGCTCGCCGGGACCCAGGTAGGCGAAAATAACTCCGCCCGCCTCCCGGCACGGATAGGCGAGATGGCGGATCTCATCGCGGTGCGCGCCGCCGCCCGGCTCGCCGGGCTGCTCAAGCACTCTGCCGCAAATATCGTAGAGCCAACCGTGGTAGAGACATCGGAGGCCGCCGTCCTCGACGCGGCCGTAACTCAGATCCGTTCCCCGGTGCGCGCAATGGATGCCCAACAGTCCGGGGCGGCCCTGATCGTCACGGAACAGCACCAAATCCTCGCTGAAGATTCTCACCTTGCGCGGCGCGCCTCCGGCGGGCAGCTCTTCGGACAGCGCAACCGGCTGCCAGTAGCGCCGCATCAGATCGCCGCACGGAGCGCCGGGACCGGTTTGGGTCAGCAGGTCGTTTTCTTCCCGGGTAATCATGGCTGCTATGCTTCGGTAGCGATGGTCTCGGCTTCACCTTTAAACTAGGCGAAATCGCGCCTCGGCGTCAAGGGGGAAAGACAGGGATGAAGGAGAAAGGATGAAGGATGCGCGATGCGGGATATGGGATGAGAGATGAAAATGGGAATCGAGTAGAGACGCTACGCGTCAGCACGTAGCGTCAGCCGTGAGTCCGGCTTTCAGCTCTGCGGGTCTCTGTTGTTTGGCGCTGTCGCGCAAGAGCGACAACATCCCAACGATCTCGCCGTTTTTGGTTTCGACGACGACGCCGCTGCGCTGGAGCATCTGGCGGGTTTCGTCCTTATTGCTCGTTACTTCGATCTCTTCAATCGCGTCCCGGCTATCGTCGTTGAGAGAATCCTTAGCCAACACCAAAAGATGTTCCTCTTTCAAAAGCTCGCGCAGGGCGACACCCTTGCCGTCCGCTTCTCTGATTCCGAGTAGCTTCTCCGTCGCCGGGTTCATCAATTCCACTTTCCCGTCGACGTCCACCACCACCAGCGCATGCCCGAGGTGCCTGAGGATGGCCGCCATCCGTTCTTTCTCTTTCACCGCCTTGGTTTTTTCCTGTTCGAGAACCTCCGTCCTTTGCGCGACTCGCAAGGCAAGCTCTTCCTCGAAGCGGTCCCGTATGCGGCGGAGCTCCTCCAACTCGTCGAGGGGCACAGAGACTTTGTGAGACTTGCGTTTCACCGTCTCGGGAAAAAGCTTGTCGAAAACCGCTCCCTCGGCGCCGAGGTCGGCGAGCTTGTCCCTCAACTGCTCGCGAGCGTCTTTGCGGCACAGCCTGGCGCTGTTCTCCAGGGCCTGTTGATCGCCCTCTCGATAGGCCTTGACCATCAGCTCCACTTTGGCCGTATCGGCGCAGCGCTCCAGCGGAAAAACCAGTTCGCCGGTTCTTTTGATTCCCACCTCCCTCAGGGCGTTCTTGAATTCCCTGACGAGCGCGTAGATCGGTTGCGACAGGTCCCTCCCCTGATAGAGATAGAGCGGTGCGAGCCGCTCCTCGAGAAAACTCTCCACCGCCTTGACCATGATTTTCAGCATGTCCATCTGCAGGGAGCGGCGCACCATCGCCTGCGCCACGCCTTTGGGGTTTCGCTCCAGCTCGTAGCCGAGCCGTTCGAGGTCGAAGGTGACGTCGTCCGAGGAGCCCGTAAGACAGTGCTCGATCGCCTCGTCCATTTTTTCAATTTTGCGCGGCTGCTTCGCGGGAGCTTTTTCCTCGCCGTGCTCCACCACTGTTTCGTTTTCCCCGACCGCCAGGTAGCGGATCGTTCCGAGTCGAACGTGCTGCAAGCCCGCCGCGGCGAAGGCCTGGGGGAATCCGCCCTTCTCCTGGAGGACCTTAGGCGGCAATGCCATCAACTTAAAAAAAACGACGATCTCGTCACTGCTCGATCCCTGCTCGAAGGTCAGGCTCTCGATCGCCAACCGCTCGCAGTCCTTGAGCAACGCGGCGGTGCCGTTCTGTTTGGCGTCCAGCGGCAGGTCGTTGACGATCAGGCGTCCACCGGCGGCGCCCAGAGTAAAAGTGGATTCCGCCGCCAGGATCGCCTCAAGTCTGGCCTGAAAATTTTGCACCGCCAGCTGCGCGGCGGGGTGGCGTTCGGAGTACAGCCGATACTGGTTTAAGACCAGGCCGAAAAGTTTGATGACTTCCGTGTATCGCGCTTCGTTCTCCGGCATAACGTTCTCCTCTTTCCTATGGGTCCTTGCAATCTTCATTCCGAGGCGAGGTTGGGCCCCCCGGACTGCAGGAGAAGCTCGATATATCAAGGAGTTGCGCGGGTCTCGCGCTACAAGCGAAAAGTTTTTTGTAATCCCGCTGATTGGCAGTTGTACAAAGTTGTCAAAGGTTGACCCATTTACGTCTGGCTCGCTGACCGCTTGAGAGGATTCCGTAGACGGTTATCTGCGCACCCCGGCCAAGCTGCGTTCAATGGAAGTTGACGATGAGATTCTCTACCGGCATCTCGCGTACGCGTTTGTCTTGGGTTGTGCCGGGCTGCTGTTTCCGGCCCTGGCGCATGACCTCGCTTAGGCTTGCGGTCCCTGATACTTCGAACGATTCGAAGACAAACGGCAACCCTTCCGCTCCGAGCGGAGACCTCCCATCGCTGACGTGGAAATGGAGGTGAGGGGCATCGGAATTGCCGGAGTTTCCGACCAGACCCAGGACTTCCCCGCGCTGAACACGCTGTCCGACCTTGACGCGGATGCTGTTGGGTTGCAGGTGCGCATAAAAAGCGAACTTACCGTTTCCTAAATCCAGGATGACGTGGTTCCCGCTGATAGTCTCCACCGTCATGGGCGCCGCGCGTGTGGGCGAGAGGGGCACGTTCTCAGGTATCCCATCCTTCACTGCGGCGACGACCCCATCGGCAACGGCTAAAACTTCGGCGCCGTACGCATGCCAGTCCTGATTTTTCTTAGAATCTCCGCGCCAAGCTTTCCCGTCTTTCCCAAGTCTCATCCAATCGGTCGCAAAACGTTGAGAGATCCGTGCCTGACCCGCGAGTGGAATAAGCGCGCGGCGATGGATGGAACCGTTCGAGGGGCCATTGGCCGCGAACCAATCTGAACCGCGCAATGGGGCCGCGAGAACGATCGGCTTCGCCGTGGAAACGGTGACGGCAGCGCCTTCCACCGTCTCGGCGCCAACCGTGATCAGATGGCGGAGCGACGCCGGAAGCCGAGCGCCTTCATTCAGCGTCACCCATAGGAAGGCGATGGTGCGCAAGCCTGTGCCGATGGAGCGATTGTGTGTCAGTTTCAAGGCTTCAGGCCGCATCAACAGCCCGTTCAACTCCAGCCCCTCGAAGCGCGCGAGAGAGGAATCCCCGTCCATTACTTCGACGCGACTCAGGAGCAGCTCGCGCGAAGTGAAGTTGGTGATGTGCAATTCGTATACGAGATGGATCTTGCCGCCCACGGGGAAGGGCGTGGGCGCGATGGGAGTCTGTAAATCAAGCGATAGGACAAGCGGGGGGCTTGCCGTTGCGGGCGGTTTCGTGGATTCGGTCGCCTCCGCAGCCTTGACCGCCGTCGCCGTCCGGGCAAGTTCGAGAGGAAACGGGCGCCCCTGCGTCCAGGTCCCCTTGATTCGCGTTTGATCGGCGTTGATAAGACCGTCGAAACTTCCGCCGACAGCGCTTGTTTCGAAGCGCACACGATCGCCTTTTACATCGAGCCGATCGACGAGAAGTCGCACGCCGCCCTGGTCGACGCTGACAAGCGTGCCGCGGTATATCCCATCCGACGCTTTCTCAATCTCCAGAACCAGACGTAGCCTGTCCTGGTCAGCCGCGAGCGTGCCTTCCCACGCGCCTTCGAGGCTCGCCGGTGATTGCGCGTGAATGAGAGAACCGACGCCGGTCAACAGCACGATTATCCCGAGCGATAAAGCAAGCAGCGCCCGTTTCATGTTGATTCCCTTTGTCTGCATGAAACCTTAGACGCGCGCCAACAGCCGCCGGATTACTGGCCCTCGTTATACAGGTCGCGCACTTCGCTTTGGATCTGTTGTAATTGCTGCCTGATCGCCGCGGCCTTGGCCAACTGTTCCGGCGTCAGCACGCTTCGCACGTCGAGGGCGATCTTGAATCCGTCGCGCAGAATCTTTTCCCGCAGGTCGGCGATCTTTGTGATCTGGCGGGCCACGTCCGTCTCCGTTGTCGGGTTGGGCCCGAAGAGCTTGTCAGCCACCTCTTTACGCAGCGGGGCGATCTCGCTGAGATAGGCTCTTTGAGCTTCCCTGAAAGCCTTTTTGCCGGCTTCGATCTTCGCCGCCTGCTCCGGCGTCAGGTTCAACGCGTTCATTAACCGCGGCGACATCAGTCCAAACGTCGCCACAGTCCTCGCCTGGCTCATTGCGTCAACCTGCGCATAGAGCGGGGACGACAGCAAAGTAAGCAACACCAGACTCGCTACGGCTGTTCCAATCCCTACCGTTACTCGTTTTGTCTTCATCGGACACCTCCTTTTGTTCTTTGCACGTTTTCCACGTCTTTGATTTGGTAAACCTTCCTATAATCCCGGTGAAATTTCACACGGGATCGAACCGGCATATCCCTCGACATCTCCCAATCCAGCATCGACGGATTCCACGTCCCTCTCGCAAGGCCATTCCGCCTCGAGGGCCGTCGCAACTTCGGCATCGACCGTGTTCATCCAGACCTCCTCGGCGAAGGCTTCGTTCAGTAAGAAAAGGTCGGCCGAAGATTCTCCGAGGAGCGCCCAGATCTCTTCGTTGGACAGGGGAGAGCCGGCCGGTCGCCATAGCCGCGCGCCGCCCCACACCAGGACAAGAATCAAGCCCACCGCGACAGCCAAAGGCAGCCAGCGGGAAGCGAACGAGCGGGAACCCCGGCTAACAATGTGTGGCGGCGGCGTTTCCCGGAGCACTTGACGGATCGCCTCCAGGTCGCCTCGCAGCCGGCGGTATCGCGCGGCGCAGGCCGCGCACTCCGTCAGATGAGTCCGTTCGGCGCCGGTTCCCTCTCCATCGTGGAGTGACAGGAGGGTTTGATCTTTCAGACATCCGTTCATCATGGGCGATCTCCTAAAGTGCGGCGCAGGTGACGAACGGCCCGGAAAAGATACCGCTTCACGCTGCCGGTGGTTATTCCCAGCATGTCGGCCACCTTCCCGGTCGGCCATTCATCGACGTAGCGCAACACGAACACCTCCCGCTGGCGCGCCGAGAGCTCCTGAAAGGCGCGCCAGATGTGCCCCTGCGTTTCCCGGCCGAGCAGCGTCTCTTCCGGACTCTTACCGCTGTCCGGATAGCTCGCTTCGCGGTACTCCTCGCCGGTCCCGCCGAACCACTTCCACCACCCCGACCGCCGGCGGTCGCGGCAGGCGTTGATGCTGACGCGGACGAGCCAGGGCTTCCACACCATGAGTTGATTCTGATTTTTGTTTTGGAATCGCTGGTAGACTTTCAGGAACACTTCCTGCGCGACCTCTTCGGCGTCGTGGTGATTGGCCAACAGCAGGCGGCACAACCGCAGCACCTCCGCGTGATGGGCGGCGTAGAGGGCCTCGTAGGAGACCGGCCCCCGGCAGGGCACTGGCTGGAGCGGAAGAGTCATTAAGGCTTGCCTCGCGTTCGCAATCATCGGCGGTTGTCGGCCCCTAATTACCAACAATAACGAATGAGCGCCATTGGCGGTTGACAGCCGGCGCAATAATATTTCGGCGATGCGCGGTAGGAGGGCTTGACCGCCGAGTTAAGGGGGGTAACTCGGCTCTACCTGAGACTTGACAACTTGGCGAGCGTGAGGGCGAGGCCGGCGGCGGCGAAGCCGGCGGCGAGGAGAAACGTGCCGAAGTAACCGGTCAATTCGACCGCGCTTCCGGTCAGCAGCGCGCCGACTCCGGCGCTCAACGGAAAGGCGACGGAAAACATCGCCATCGCTCGGCCCCGGCGCTCGGGGCTTGCCCGCTCCATGGCGAGCGCCAGCGTCGTCGCGCCGCCGACGCCGGCGCCGAGCATGTAAAGCACGCCGGAGACGATCAGCCCTGTGAGGCCGGAGGCCCAGACCAGCAGGAGCATGGCTACGACCTGGCAGGCAAAACCCGCCGCGAGCGAGCGGCCGCGCCCGATCTTGTCGGAGAAGCGGCCGAGCAGCGGCCTGGCAACCATGCTCGTGATCCCGCTCACCACGAAATACCACTCAACGTTGCTGACGCCGATCTCTTTGGCGTAGAGCACGAGAAAGCTGGTGGCCGCGGGGATTGTAAGCTGAACGCAGAAGAGCAGCGCCGAGGGGAGCAGCACCGCGCGGTCCCAGAAGGCTTCGCCGGCGGCCTGCGTGGACTTCGATTCATTGGAATGCGTGTCGTGAGCCGGGCGGCGCGCGGCGCGCGTCAACAGCGCGCCGATGGCCGCGCCGATGAGCGGCAGCGCCGAGGCCACGAAGAACGTCACTCCGAAGCCGCCGAACGGCGCGTCGATCAGCCACAGCGCCACGGCGGGAAACAGGATCGTCGCGCTGCTCTGCACCCCGCTATAATAACCCGAAGCCTCGCCGCGCCGCTCGCTGGGCGCGCTGACCGCCAGGAGCGCGTAGCCGCCGGTGTTGAAGCCCGCCCAGCCGATGCCGCGAAGGCCGTTGGCGAGCATCGAGGCCTCGACGAAAGGGAGATAGCACAAGAACGTGCTGGCGCCTTGAAGGAGCATGCCGGAAACCATCACGCCCGCCTCGTTCCAGCGATCGACCCACTGGCCGATCAGCGGCCGAAAGATCACGCTGGTGACGGCGAAAGAGGCCAGGACCAGGCCGACGACGAACGGCGAGCCGCCGAGCTGGGTGACGTAGAGCGGAAAGGTGGGCGTAAGAATGAAGTGCTGCGCGTAGCCCAGAAACTGGGCCGTACACAGAAGAGCGAAAGCGGGGGTCCAGATGGAATCGGGCTTGGCGGTTGTCATGGAGTCGATCGTGTCGAGAGGATTCTGTGTGCGTGCGCCCGGCTAGGTCTCGACCACCAGCTTGCCGTTTTCGTGGGCGAAGCACTGGCCGGATTGGTCCATGGGAAGCTCGGCCGCGAGGACAAAGCCCTTTCCTAGAATTTCCGGACCCGGCAAGCGCTTGAGCGCCTCTTCCGGCGCGCCTTCCGTGGCGATTGGAACGCGCGGCGAAAAAATAACGACGCAAACATTCGAGTCTCTCACTTCCTCTGCGACGTAGCGGGTGAAGACGCGGATCGCCGCCTTGGTCGCCATGTAGGCACAGGCGCCGAAGGGCTTGAGGCCTCCGCCGCCGTACAGACTGATAACGTGCCCCGACTTTTTCGCCTCCATGTGGGGCAGCACGTGCTTCGTGCAAAGAAAGGTGCCGCCGAGATTGGTCTGTATGACTCGGTCCCAGAAGTCTTTATCCATTTCGGCGATGCGCGGCCAGCGGGGAATTCCCCACGCGAAATGGGGCACGATGGCGGCGTTGTTGACCAGCACGTCGATCCGGCCGAAGCGCTTCACGACCTGCTCGACCATCTTCTTGACGGAATCCTCGTTCCGCACGTCGGCATTGATCGCCAGAGTCTCCGTCAGCCGGCCAAGCTCGCTGGCCGTCTTCTGCAGCCGTTCATTGTCAACGTCGGCAATCACGACTTTTGCCTTTTCTTGCGCGAAAGTCTTGGCCGCATGCCGCCCGATTCCCTTGCCGCCGCCCGTCACAATGACCACCTTTCCTTCAAGCATGGCTTATTCTCCCTTCATCCTTCATCCCTCATCCCTCATCCTTCATCCCTTAAAACGTCACGCTGCCCTCCGGCGGCGGCACGTCGAATCCGTTCACTACCAACGCGACCAGGCCGTAGTGGCCGGTCAGCGTGACGGTCTCGATCAGCTGTTGGCGGCCCAGCTCGGCCAGCGCGCGGGCGAATAGCTCATCCGGCAGCCGCCGCTCGCGAAGGAGACTGCGCACGATCTCGACCAGCAACCGCTCGCGTGGCATTAGTCCCTCCAACGAACCATTGGCGCGCACCGTCTCGATCGCTTCCGTTCGCGTGCCGACCTCGCGCCCCCGAGCCTCGTGGCGTACCCATGCATAGCGCGCGCCCATCTCGCGCGCGGCGGCGAGCACCACCAGCTCGCGGTCCACAGCCGGGAGCGCCGCATCGAAGCGAAAGTAGTCCTCCAGCGCCGCCACGCGGTCGGCGAGCGCCGGCAGGTGCATCAACACGCCGAACGGCCCGCCCGCGCCGGTGCGCACGCCGACGCGCACCGCGGCGATGCGGTCCCAAATCTTCTGATGCTCCGGCGACAGATCATCGCGCTTAACATTCGGCAATCGACTCATGGCTCCTCCCAATATGCCGGTGGGTGCGTGCTACTTGCGGCCTTGGCGGTACCGCTCCCAGGCCGCGATCCCCGCCTTGACCGCGTCCACGTCTCCATCTCCCCGATGTCCCGCGCTGCCGACGCCGCCGACGATCCGTCCATCGACGATGAGCGGGAAGCCGCCGCGGATCAGCAGGATCTCGCCCTGTAGCATGCTGAGCGCGCTCAAAAATCGCTGCGGGTTTACGGCGTACTGGTCGGCCGATTCGCCGGTCGTTTGCTGGAGAGCGACGGCGCCCACCGCCTTGCCGACGGCGAAGCGCTGGAAGAAACTCGATGTTCCGTCCATACGGTCCATCGAAACGAGGCTGCCGTTGTCATCGACCACGGCGATGGCCGCGCGGCTTTTGTCGGCCCGCACTTTGGCGATGGCCGTCTCGATGATGATTCTGGCCTCCTCCAATGTCAGGGAGGTCGCGACATTGATCACCGGCCGTGAGGCGCGGTCGGCGCCGGCCGGCGCGGTTTTCTCTTGCGCGGCGGCGGGACTTATAAATGCCGTCTGGAGAACGGCCGTCGCAACGACCAGAAACAGCGAAAATATTTTTTGCCTCTCCATATTTCCTCCCGGTTTGCCGAGCGCGCCGTCAGTTCGGCTCGAAGGTATCCATGATCGCTACGGTGCCCGGCGCTCGCCCGCCTTGCACGATGCTGCCGCCGGGCAGGTAAATGCGGTTGCCGATCGCGGCGGCGCCGAAGGCATGGCGCGGGAGCGGCATCGGCGCCAACTGCGTCCATGCGTTTCGCGCGGGATCGAAAACTTCAGCCTGATTGAAAACGCCGAACGGACTGTCGGGGTTGCCTTCTCCGCCGAATACATAAAGCCGGCCGCCGGCGACCGCCGCGCCGCCGCCGGAGCGTCCCGTCAGCATCGGCGCGCGCTCGCTCCACGAGCGGGCGGCGGGATTGTATTCTTCGACGTGGACGAGCATGTAGTTCGGACGGTCGCGTCCTCCGACGGCGTAAATGCGCCCGCCGATGGCGGCGGAAAAAAGATGATCGCGCTTGTAGTGAAGCGGCGGTAGGGTCTCCCACGCGTCGGTCTTCGGGTCGTAAACAGTTACCTCCGCTATCGATTCGTACGGCTGCGGGCCGCCCGGCGCGCTCAGGCGCTCGCCGCCCATGGCATAGATCCGTCCGTCGAGCGCCTCCACCGCAAGCGCGCCGCGGGGCGCGGGAAGCGGCGCGCGGCGCTCCCATCGGTCGGCGGCGGGATCGTACCGCCACATGGAATTTACCGGGCTGCGCTCTCTGAAGCTCTTGGCGAACCCGCCGACCGCGTAAATCTTTCCATCCAGCGCTGCGAGGCCCATATGGTGGAGCGCCTCCGGCATCGGCGCGGCCTGCGTCCATTTCTTGGCGGCGGCGTCGAAGACTTGCACCAGCGTGCTCGGCGCCCCGTCCGACCCGTAGCCCCCAATGACGTAGATCGCGCCGCCGAGCGCGACGACGCTGGATTCCTGACGGGCTTCGGGCATGGCGACCGAAAGCGTCCAGGTGCCGCCTTTGGTTTCGCCTCCAGAGGCGCCGAGCTGGCATACGCCCAGCGCGGCGGCGAAAAGACAACTCCACCGCGCCGCGCCTCTCCATTTCTTCCGACCCGCGGCCGCGCGCGCCGCGGTGAACGATCTATCCGCGCCGGTATTCATCGCTCTCCTCCATTTTGAGTTTTGCCCGTCCGGCGAGCGCTATTCTCCCGTCAGCTTTCTGATCAAACCTATCACCTCCGGCGGCTGACCGGTCACCTCTTTCGCCAGGCTCTGCAATTCTTCCCCGGCGAGCAGTTCCGGCTCAAACCCTTGCTTCTTGGCTTCGGCCACGAGTTCGGCGCCGGTCAGCGCCTTCGCGAAGGCGGCGCGCAGCGCTTTCACCTGCTCTTCGGGCACGCCGGGCGACGCGATCGTCGGGCAACTGCCGAATCCGCCGGAGGCCAGCATGACGTTGGCGAGGCGGCGATTCGAATCGGCGGTTTGATACTGGCCCATCAGCTCGTTCAGCAAGGGGACATCGGAGAGGCGAGGATCGCGCTTCTTTCCCGTTTGCACCAGGACGCGAACCTGTTCTTTGCTGCGCCATGTGGCAAACGGCTCGCGGCCGAAAAAAACCTGGATGGTGAAGGCGCGGCACTGGACCTCGCCGCGCTCGACGGCCAACTCGATCTCGGCGCCGCCCTGATAGCCCGTTACAAGGTTGAATTTTGCGCCGATGGTCTGCTCAAGCAATTTCGGCAGGTGGTAGCCCGTATTCCCGGTGCCGGTCGTGCCGCACTTGGGAGGCACAGAGGCGCTGCGAACGTCGTGGATCGTTTTGTAGGGCGCGGCGGCCCACATGTAGAGCATTGCGTCGGTTCGGGTCGAGCTCCCGATCCAGGAGAATTTTGACCAATCGAACTGGACCTCCTTGTGCGCCAGAAGCTGCTCGAAATAGAGCGCGGCGTTGACGACCGCGAGCGTCAGGCCGTCGGGCTTCGCGACGCTGTACACGTAATTGGCCGCCACCATCGAGCCGGCGCCGGTCATGTTCTGGACGATGACGTTCGGATTTCCCGGCAGAAACTTGCTCATGTGGGGAGCGATCATCCTCGCCCATATGTCATGAGAGCTGCCGGCGGGATAGCCCACCACGATTCTTACGGTCTTGCCCTGGAAATAGGGAGTCTGCGCGCCGACATCGGAGTTCCATAGTAGAAAAACCAACAGCCCGAAGCTTACTGTTCTCATGATCCACCTCCGGAACGATACGCCGGCGCCCAAACTTGAGTCCGAGTCGGCAGCGCGTAAGTTAAAGCCATTCGATGACCGACGTCAAGGAGAAAAAAGCCGGCCGCAGGCATGAGGCGGGAGGCAATAGTAAGTTTCAATCGGGGATGGTGAAACCTCCCGGCTTTGCAGGCGAGGGATGTTTAACTTGCCCGGCGCCTGACACGGGGCAGGCGGAGATGTGGAAGCAATCGCCGCAACCGGGCTTGACGACGGGAACGGCCGTCAAGCAGCGCGGGCAGCGTTCGGTGAATGGATTCGCAATCTCATAGCGGCAGGTCGGGCAACTCCTCGCCTCCGCGCCAAGCTTGTCCTCAAGCGTTTTCATATCAATATCTGCGACAGCAGCCCGCCGACGAGAAACGCGACGACCCACGTCCCGACCCACACGATGGTCGCTTCTTTCGTCCCGCGCTCTTTTAGCATAATCATCAACGAGGCGATGCAGGGTGTAAACAGTGTGATCGTCACCAGGGCGACGACGATCTGATGCGGCGTGAGCGGCAACTGGTAGAGTCCGGCGGCGCCGAAATCTCTTCTGACCATCCCCATCACAAACGCCGTCGCCGCCTCGCGCGGCAGTTGCAGCCAGCCGGTGACGAGCGGTGCCAGCAGATCCTGCCAGAACGTCAGCAGGCCGGTGACCTGCAAAATACCCACCGCCAGCGCGCCGGCGAAGAACCACCACGTGGCTTCCTTCATGAAAAAATAGGTTCGATAGGCCGTCTTGCGAATGATGTTGTCAAGCCGCGGGAGCCGCATCGGCGGCAGATCGATCAGCAGCGGCGTGGGATTGCCGGGCAGCGCCCGATGGAGCAGCGTGCCGAGAGCCACGAACACAGAAAAAATCGTCGCCGAGTAGAGCAGGACGGCGCCGAGTCCCGCGCCGGCGAGCAGCGCCGCCACCACCGCGAGCTGCGCCGAGCAGGGGATGGCGAACTGAAGGATCGTCGCGGTGATCCTTTTCTCGCGGTCGTTTCCCAGCAGGCGTGTGGTGATCGTGGCCATCGTGACGCAGCCGAAGCCGAGAATCAGCGGAATGACCGCGCGCCCGTTCAGCCCGATGGCGTTAAGACTCCGGTCGACCAAAGTCGCCAGGCGCGGCAGATATCCGCTGTCTTCCATGATCGCCAGAGACAGATAAAATGCGGCGACCAGCGGCAGCAGGAGGAAGAGCAGATAGGTGACGGTCATCGTGGCGACGCCGAACTCGCCGACAAGAATCGTCGCAAGCCAGTTGTCCGGGGCGATATATCGCGTGATCAGCCCGCGCATCCACGGCTCCCACAATCCTTGACCCAACTCCACCTCGGTGAATCTGACCAGGTCCTGTGCGACGAGTCTTCCGACGAAAAGATAGATCAGATAGAGCGCGACGACGAGCATGGGAATGCCGGTCCATAAATTGATCGCCCAGCGCCCGAGCAGGTGGGCCGCTCCGGTCGCGGCCTGGTTGCCGGACAGCACGGCGTTGATAATCCGGTTGACGCGGTTGCGGCGGTCGATGTAGAGATCCTCCCGCTCATCCTCCGGGATCACGCCGTGGCGGCGCGCCACGACTTCGTCGCCCTCCAAGACGAGCAGCGCCTCGGCCTCCGAACCGGTCATGCTGAGCGTCGAGTGAAGGCGGTGATGAAGCGCGGGATCCTGTCTCCCCTGGCGCGCGCTCTCGATTGCGGCGTCGATCCGGTCGAAGCCCGCCCGAGTCGTGGCGGTGGTTTCGAAGACCGGCACTCCGAGATGGGCGGCCAAAAGCTGCGTGTCGATTTGCAAGCCGATTTTCTTAACCTCGTCCATGAAATTTAAGAAGACCGAGACCTTCTTTCCCATGTCGATCAGTTGTTGGGTGAGAAAGAGATCCCGCTCCAGGTGGACCGCGTCGACGACGTTTAAAATGACGTCGGCTTGGAGCACGATCTCCCGCGTGACGGCTTCCTCGTCGGTGAAAGACGAGATGCCGTAGACGCCGGGTGTGTCGAAGATGTCGATCTCTTTGTAGCGGCCGCGCGCCAGCTCGATGGTCGTTCCCGGATAGTTGGACACATCGACGTACATCCCGGAGAGGTAATTGAAGAAGAGCGATTTCCCGACGTTGGGGTTGCCGACGAGGGCGACGGTAGTCCGGCCGGTTTCGCCCGGCCACGGCTCGGCGCCGCCATGCTTGTGGTGTTCAACGTGTCCGTGACAGCTGGGGAGGCTAACTCCTGAACCCGCGTCCCTATACATAACCCCTCATTGCTTCGCACTCTCGCCGGTTTCCGCGTAGGCGACCAGGATGGTTTTCGCGAGCGCGGCGCCGATGGCGATCTCCTGGCGGTTTTTTTCTATCACCACGGTCCCGCCGGGGAGCCGCTCCAGGCAGCGGATCTGCTCTCCGCCGAGAATGCCGAAGCGGATCAGCTGCGTCCGGCTCCAACCGTCGGGGATGTTGACGATGATCAGCTCTCGCCCTTTGGCGGCGGCGTGAAGCGGAAACCCGTCGCGGGCCGGTTCTGTGGAGCCGCTATCCATTTGAGTCGCCACGTGACTATTGCAACTAACGCAAGGGCTGTGCCAGAGCGAAGCGGAAGATCTTGCGGGAATTTTAGCCCGTCGCAGAGAGGCGGGAAGGAAGGTCCATCCTACTTATAGGAAGACTTTGCGGGTAATTTCTTAGATCTTGGAAGGTTGCGACTGCGGCTTGACTCCGGCAGGTCTTCTTCTTACAGCGGCGTGGTGCTGGCGGGCGGGCGGCGATGGTGGGTCGCCTGCTCGTACGCGTAAGCGAGCTTGATCATGTTGCCGTCGTCGTAGGGACGTCCCAAAAAGCTGATCCCGGCGGGGAGATTGTCGCTGGTAAATCCCGCGGGCACGACGATCGTCGGAACAAAGACCATGAACGTATTCAGATGCGGCGCGCCTTTCTGATCGACGTACGGCGGGTTGATTCCGTCCTTGATCAGCGTCGGCTGGTGCTCGACGGCTTTGTGCACGATGGCGGCGAGCTTGTTATCGGCCATCACCTTTAGAAAATTGACGGTCAGCTCTTCCCGCGCCAGCAGATATTCGTAGTGTTTGCTCGAATCTACGGATCTCTTCCATCGATCCTGCGAGCGGCGAACGACTTTCGCGAAGTCCGGCGACTCAGCCGCCTCCTGACGAGATTGGAACGGCGCATGGGCGCTCCTGCTGAAATATCTCTTGAACGATTCTTCCCCCTCGGCGTAGCTTCCCGCCCGCTTCGCCAGCAGCTCCTTGAGCTTTGGAATCGCGAGCGGGTCCACAAGCTCGGCGCCGGCGGCTGTCAACTCCGCGACGGCCCGGTCGAAAACCTCCGCGATCTTTTTGAAGTCCTCCGAGTCGGGCTCGGAATCGTAGCCCATCGGCTCGCGCAGGATGCCGATGCGCACGCCCTTCAGGCCGTTCGGGTCGAGAAACTTTGTGTAACTATCCGGAACGTGGCCGACCCCGCGCGAGGTCAGCGGATCCTCCGGGTCGTAGCCGACCATGACATCCAGCAGAACGGCCAGGTCTCGGATCGTGCGCGCCATCGGGCCGAGCGAACCGGCGATTTCCGGCCAACCGGCAAAGACGCCGCCCCGGCTCACGAGGCCGGCGCTCGGCCGCATGCCGGCGATGCAGTTCCAGATCGAAGGCCTGCGGATCGACGCAAAGCCCTCCTGGCCGACCGCCACGGTAGAGAAATTCGCCGCGACGCTCACTGCCGAGCCGCCGGAGGAGCCGCCCGCGGTCCGGTCCGGCGCGTAGGGGTTTCTCGTCGATCCGAAGAGCGAGCCGTGCGTGTCGCCACCGCCCAGTTCGCCGAGCGTTGCCTTGGCCAGAACGATCGCGCCCGCCTTCTTTAGTTTCTCGACGACAAAGGAGTCTCGATCCGGGTAGTAGTCCTTGAACAACAGCGAGCCGAGCGTCGTCGGCATGCCTTTGGCGTCGGCCTGGTCTTTGATGATGACGGGAATGCCGTGCAGCGGCCCGACGAATCCGGAAGCATTGAACGCGGCGTCGAGCCGGTCCGCCTCATCGAGAGCCTTCGGGTTGAGAGTAATGATGGCGTTAAGCGCGGGGCCTTTTTTGTCGTAGGCCTCGATGCGATCGAGATACGTCTGGACTAATTGCCGCGCCGTGAGCTGCCCCGATCGGTAGGCGCTGTGAATATCGGCGATGGTCGTTTCCAGAATGTCGAAGGACGCTGATGCCATGAAATCCTCTTTCTCCGTAGATCAGCCAGCATTATTTAGTGCACGAGGAAAAAACACAACACAGTGCCGATCGAGGAGGCGAGCCCCCTTATTTTTCTATTTTGCAGGCCGATCAAAAAGGTCCCAGATGCAAGGCGCGCGAAGGTTCGCGAGCGGAGGCGTACTCTCGTAGTACGTTGACGCGAAGCGAGCCGAGCGCAACGCCGCAGATGGGCCTTTTTCAGCGGCCTGCTACGCGAACGCCTCGCGGACAAATAGGCTTTCGAGCGCCAGCTCCGTTTTCATCAAGCCCTGCTCGATCTGGTAGCGGTTCAAGGCGCGCATGGTTCGCTTCTCCGTCTCCCCCAGAACGTAGGCGTAGGGATCTTCGCCCAACACTTCCCGCTCTTTCGCGTAGCCGGCGACTTCTTCGGCGGTCATATACTTCGTCGCCAGCTTCATAGACTCCCGGAAAGCCTCGATCAGCTTCGCTGGAAGATCGGGATATCTCTCGGCGGTTTCCATTTTCATCGCCATCAAGTGAATGATCGGATAGATGCCGCTCCGCTTCACCCAGCGGACGATCTCGTCCGTGTCTTCGAACAGCGGCTTCACGCCGGGAAATTTCCCCATCTCTCCGGGAACTTTGCCACCGCCGAAGAGGCCGAGGTAGCCCGAGTCGCCGGGGACGAGCGCCGCGCCAAGCGTCCCTTTGCTGACCAGCTCCGCGAGCTGCGCCTTCTCTTCTCCGAAAGGCGGCGGGGGATCGAGTCTTTCGACTTTGACGGGCAATTCGTTCCCGATAAAAACTTCCCGCCCCGAGACGAACCAGTCCACGTCCGTCGTCTTGATGCCGCATTCGTCCAGGAGAAATCCGCGCGCCCAGGCGACTGCCGTCGCCCCGTAGCGAAAAGCGCCGACCTTCTTGCCCTTGAGTTCGCTTGGATGCTTGAGTTTGCCCTCGCAGTAAAAAATGTTGCGCTGGCGCGGGCCGCGCTGGAAAAAGACGGGGAGAGCGATGAAGCGCTGGCCCTTCTCCTTGGTCCTCAGAAAAGTCGCGGTGGACATCTCGCAGAGGTCATACTCGCCTTGAACGAAACGGTAGTGAAACTCGCCCGGCGAGTACTTGCCGATGTGCTCGATCTCGTAGCCGTCGATCTTAACCAGCCCGTCGATCAACGCGCGATTGCGCGGCTCCGGCGGGCTTCCGAACGTGATGCGTGGTTTTGTTTGTGCCATGGGTAAAACCTCCGAAGACGATATTGAGGAACCGCCATGTTAAGGCGGCTTCCGTTCAGAAATCGGACGTGAGACGAGCTGCCTCGCGGAACGTAGGCTGGGTCTATGGGTTCGGGGTTATTTGCCGGTCGCCAACTCCGCCTCAAAAGGTCGTTCCTTACGGAAGCGGCTCACGCCCAGGATGCTGAACCCAACGACATGCCCGCGCTCGTCCACACGCTCCATGAGAGCGTCATGTGCGGTCTCACGCATATATCCGGGCGCGTCGCTGAACTGCACCTCCAGGAAATCTCCCTCAGGATCGAACCAGACCTTCACTTTTTCGGCCATACAGTTTCTCCTGGTTTTATCGTGTCAGTTAAGTACGCCGTGACCACGAAAGCATCATCAGGCGGGTACTTTACCACGAGGCACAGCCATTTCCCACCGACGCGCGTTTCCGCGCAGAACTCGTAGAAGAGCTTCACGTTCTCATCGGAGCGCGACAGGCGCACCTCCGCGGGCGCTTGCAGCGCCCGCTCGATCTCGTTTTCCATGCCGGCCATCTCCTCGTGCTCCAAGATATGCGCGAGTCGCTCATCGGTAAGCCGAACATCCCGGCCGAAGCAGTCGCGGATGAGTTTCATACGGAATATGTGGCGTGTAACGCGGTAAGGTGGAAGTTGTCAAGCCAACCCTGTCACGCATTGGCGGTACCCGCTGCCCGGCGTATCAACGACGGACTATCAAATAAGTTGACAACTCCTCCGAAGGGGGACACAATTAATGCTCGCCGGAGAGTTGGAAAACGAACGATGCCAACCAGTATCATCGATTCTGTCGACCGGACGGCGCGCCACGGCCTGCGCACCTTTTGTCCGGTGTGAACCATTTCTTGGAATGGAAGAAAAAAGCGCATTGAATCTTGTTCCTGTCTTGTACGACCCCGAGGATTGTGGATGGGAAGTTTGCGAGGTTTGTAATGGCGGGTCATTGAGCCTACCAGAAGGTCGTTGTCCGAAATGTGGGGGCTTAGGTCTTTGGAAAAATGCAAACTGGGCACAGCAAATAATTAGAGATCGACGGGAGAGAGTCAAGTTTTCACTCGGCGAATGTTTCGAAACTTTTAATGTTTTGTCTGCTCTCCACGACGCTGGTCAAAATGCCGAGGAATTTCTTGAAAAACATGAATTTGGAGATTGGGGCGCGTTGTCCGTTGATCATAAAGAAGCTAATGAGTACAACCTGCGCCACCGTCTTCGGCTGCTTAGCGTATATACGACGGTGAAGGGAGTTAGGTTTTTGGTTGTGACTGCGGGTGATCGGTCAAAAACGATTTTGTGTCTACTCGACGAGTATCAACAATTGAAATTGGAAGTTGGCGGCTAAAAACAAAGGTTAGAAAATTATTCAAATCTTCACCCGTAGAATCGTGGTCGATCCAAATGCGGAAACAGGACTATGCTAAGAAGGGGAAGGAGTTAGTTCGTAAGTTAAAGAAACATATCCTCGTTTCTTTGCAAGAACATCCCGCAGGATGCGCCGGGCTTGCAATCGGCGAACTCCAGCGATTTGCGGGGCTAACCATCAAGGGTTACGGTAACCGAGAGGTTTGGCGCTTGGCCTTTTATGCGCTCCTAATAGACTTGTTGAAAGAGGGGCACATATCAAGCGAAAGCAAAATTCGAAGGACAAGGGACCTGAATTATGCGACCAAGGTGCGGATTCGAAGATCCTGAATGCTAAAGAAGCTCGGTAGGGTCGAAAACGAGCTGGAAAAACCCGGTAGCCTCAAATCTTGGTCTTTTTGGTTGCCCGCGAAAAAGATTCCTCAAACGAAAGACAAGCAGCTTCGCTTAAGCTCCATTCACCACTTCAGCAGCTTAGCTTATTCCTCGCGCCCTTGCCGATTTTCGTTCGCGGGACTTTTGCCGCGACGTGCTCCAATAAACTCTTTCCAAGATTCCGCTCCTCGCCGTGGCGCTCGATTTTCGGATGACGCTGCACGTTGCCAGCACGTATTTGATGTGGCATCATAAGGCCATGTCGAAGGTAGAAAAACTCAAGATGGAAATCGACGGACTTCCCAAAGAGGAGTTTAGCGAGCTCGTCCGGTGGCTGTCGGAAAAAGAGTGGGAGAGGTGGGACAAGGAGATCGAAGCCGACTCTGAGGCGGGAAGGCTTGATTTCCTGGCGCGTGAGGCACTCGATGAGAAAGCCAAGAGAACTCTCAAGGACCTGTGAAGCATCGCACGAATAAACGAAACACGGCTGAGTACGTCGAGGAAAGAGTCGAGCGCGGGACTCGCAAGAAGTTTGAGGCTGTTTTAGCCAAGGTGCCCGATAGAGAGCCCGAAGTCTTTGATCGACCACCTGGCAAACGGCCGGAGCGGACTGGCAGAAAAACCCGCCGGTCGACAACTCGTTAGTAAACCACGCGGCAATCACCACTTCAGCAGCCTCAATTTATTCTTCGCGCCCTTGCCGATTTTCGTACGTGGGACCTTGGCTGCCACATGCTCCAATAAACTTTTTCCCAGGTTCCGCTCTTCGCTGGGGCGCTCGACGGAAAAGAGGCGAGTTGTTCTTGATTTGAGCTAATCAGCCATGCTAGGGGGAGCCATGCTAAAAATCGCTCAGGCTCGGATATCCGGCTGTCTCTATCACGCGATCAACTCTCTGTGTCTTTTCATGCTTTCGGGAATGGTGCTCACAGCCTGTACGCTGCCCAGAAGAAAAGATCTCGATCCATCGTCGTTCAATCGGCAAGTCTCGGTAATGCCAGTTCAGAACCTGACAATTATATTTGAGGAGGTTGTTCCGGGGAGACCGTTCAAGGAAACTGTTTGGGACAATGTTTCTGGGCCTTTTTGGGACGTGGAAGAAGCAAAACAGATAGGATTTACTCAAAACTACAAACCTCAATTTTTTGCCATACCGCCAGTGCTCCTTCCCGTTGCTGCTCAGTCGGGGATGAATCTCATCGACACCAGAATCCTAATTCCCTTTGGAAACGTCCTTTCAGCCATGTTCGACTCGGCAGCACGGAAGAGTTTTGCGACCTCTAGAATTTGCTTTGATGAGACGTGCGTCAATAGACCGATCGCTTCCGATCTCCTTAAGATAAAGATTGACAAGTTTCTGGTTTGGGAATCACCACTCAATCACCTCAACCTGTATACAAAGGGGAAAAGCACCCGTGCTGTCAGCGGAAAAATTATAAAAGAATATGAATTCGAGAAATCCATGCTATCGCAGAAAGTCGGAGGTATTCTAACTACCCATAGCAGGGTTATGGATGAAATGAACAGGCTTTCAAATCAATTTGCTGAAGAACTGACAGCAGAAATCCTTGAGAAAGGGCTTTAGGAACTGTCACTGGATTCAGCGCGACGTCTCAGTTGTCGAAACCGTTCACGGGTTTGGAGAAGCGTTCGAACGCACAGGCGCCTTACCACTTCAGCAGCTTCAACCCGATGTTGCGCTCGTCGCCGGGGCGCGGGCATGTTGCCGAAAAGGAGGAATCAGGAGAGGGCGGCAGTCCGATTAGTCCCCGAGGTCTTCGAGTTTGGTGAAGCCCTTTTTCTCGCCCTCTTTATGGGCGCGGTCAAACATTTCCCAGAAATCTTTCCGCTGCGCCAGCAGCATGCTCTCGAGGTCCGTTTCTTCCGTCACGGGCAAAAGAACCGCGCAAGGCCTTCCGTTCTTGGTAATCACCACCGATCTCTCCGACGGCAAGTCCTTGACGATCTTGCTGAGCTTGGCCTTTACCTCACGCAGGCTTTCGATCTTCATACTTCAAACTCCTAACCGATCGCTGAAAACCAGCTTCTTAGAGCCTGATCAAAAAGGCCTGACCTGAGCTAAGCCGAAGGTTCCCAGATGCCAGGCGCGCGAGGCTCTCGACGAAGAGGGGGGAGGCTGACGCTCAAGAACTCTTGCTGCTCTGATGCTTTCGAACTTCAGCTAACAAGTTATCCACGTTGTATTGAGAAAAATACTGTTTCCGCCACTTCTGGTAGTCGAACGGTTCGCGAGAAACCGATGCAAGGAAACGCAGTGCCTCCACAGGGCCAAGATTGTCGGCCAGGATTCTAACCGCCTTTTTGCACAACTCTTGTTCAGTAAGCACTTTAGCCATCGTCCGATACCTCGCTTAGTTATCCCACAGCCTCACACGGATACAATCCTCATTCGCTGCGGCGCGACAAACGACCCGTCGGGGTTTTCTGGCGTCGCTCCCGTCACTCGGTCATGTTGCGTACTTGCGCAACTACGCAACTAGCAATTACTTGGAGAAGGAGGCCGAGCGCAGACTCTCGATCTTTACAGTCCAGACTTCCAACAGATCGCCGAAAGGCCACTTCTTAGAGCCTGATCAAAAAGGTCCCAGATGCAAGGCGCGCGCCGGATCGACGAGCGCAGGCGTACTCTTCACGTACGTCGAGCGAGGCGATTCAAGCGCAACGACGCAGATGGGCCTTTTTCATCGGGCTCTCAGTTTACCACTTCAGCAGCTTCAGCTTATTCTTCGCGCCCTTGCCGATCTTGGTCCGTGGAACTTTTGCCGCGACGTGCTCCAATAAACTTTTTCCCAGGTTGCGCTCTTCGCCGGGGCGCGTGTTTCCACGCGTTGCTGCACGTTGCCAGCATAGGTATGATGTGGCATCATAAGGCCATGTCGAAGGTAGAAAAGCTCAAAACGGAAATCGAGGGACTTCCCAAGGAGGAGTTTAGCGAGCTTGTCCGGTGGCTGTCGGAAAAAGAGTGGGAGAGATGGGACAAGGAGATCGAAGCCGACTCTGAGGCGGGAAGGCTTGATTTCCTGGTGCGTGAGGCGCTCGACGAGAAAGCCAACAGAACTCTCAAGGACCTGTGAAGCATCGCACAACAGCCCGCTTTGCGGAAGTGGCGGAACAGCTTCGCAGAAAATGGCAACGCAGCGCCGAGAGGTGTGATTGACTCCCCCTGGTCTCGGAGGGTATCCTAGCCAGCGACGTGTCTGGCGGCATGACCGATTGCTCTAATGTTGTAATTCAACGGAATGAACCTTCGCTTCTATGTTGATCCCGAAACTGAAGCTCCCCACATTCATAGACACGGCGTGGAGGAAGGTGAAGTTGTAGAGATACTTACAAATCCAGCCGAGGATCGGCCGGGACGGGAAGGCTCCCGGGTGGCGATTGGCAAGACCCGACAGGGCCGTTACCTTCGGATCATTTATGTTCCAGACCCCGAACCGGCGAGCGTATTTGTAGTCACAGCATATGAGCTTCGAGGAAAGCCGTTATTTGCGTATCGAAGACGCTTACGCAAGAAAGGAAGGAAATGAAACAGAGTAAGTTTCCAGCCGGGTGGGACGAGCAAAGGGTGGCTCGCGTGCTCGAACATTACGAGCAACAGACGGACGAACAGGCGGTTGCTGAAGACGAGGCGGCTTACGAGGACTCGACTCAAACCGTCATGGAAGTGCCTAGAGAACTTGTTCCAACGATCCGGGAGCTGATCGCAAAACACAAGCAGGCCCGTAGGGCCTAACCAAACAGTACCACTCACCACTTCAGCAGCTTGAGCTTATTCTTCGCGCCCTTGCCGATTTTCGTACGTGGGACCTTGGCTGCCACATGCTCCAATAAACTCTTTCCAAGATTGCGCTCGTCGCCGGGGCGCTCGACCAGACTGAAGCCTGCATAGAAGAAATCCTCGGGGGCGAGGCTCTTTTCTTTTCTCAACGTCTCGAACACCGGGTAGGCGGAGTCGCGGTAGAGATCGCTGAGCAGCTCTACGGCCGGCTCGTGACGGTGGCTTGCGGGCGCGACGGTGTGAGAATGCAGTTTGAGCTGCGCCAGGGCAAGGCGGAATTTATCTTCCGGCTTGAACGCGGGAAACTCTTTCAGCGGCGTGAGAAACCCGAGCGCCTCTTTGTACTTCTTGGCCTTGACGAGGCGTGCGCCCTGATCGGCGAGCTGCTCGTAAACGTACTCGGCGCTCGCGTGCTTGAGCACGTGCAGAAAAGACGCCTGAATCCGGTCTTCGGCCTCGACCGCCGCTTGCAGCCGTTTCCATAGCGCAGTCAACGTGTCCTGCCGCCATTTTCCCTCGTGCGAAGGCAAAATCTCGGCGATGGTCCAGGCCTTGCTCGGGTTGTCGCACTCGATCAGCTCTTTGATGAGCGCGGCGCGGGCTTCGGGAATCTTGTGCAGCGAAACCGCGGCGATGTCGCGGCGCCGGTAGTCGGGATCGCCCAACTGCTGCACCAGCGTGCGCACGGTCGCCGCCGAGCCGAAATCTCCCATCCGCCGCAGCGCGAACTGCTTTACGGCCTCGTGCGGGCTCTCCACGAGACGAGACAGCAGCGAGCGCGAGTCTTCCGGAAGCGGATGGGCGTCGAGCAGGTCGAGCGCCAATCGCGTGACCTCGGAGAGTTCTTTCTCTTCCAGCAGGGAAAAGAGCCTGGCATATTCGTCCTTGTGCAACTCCTCTTTTGCCAGGCAGTGGAGCAACGCGACCAAAGCGTGGGAGCGGAGCGCAGGGTGATGTTCGGGGCCAACGAAGCGAAAGAGCCAGCGGCGAGCTTTCGCGAAACCGAGCTGCCCCAGGAGGCGCATCGCGGAGACGACAGCGGGCCGTTGTTCTTTGGCGTCCAGCTTCGCGGCGAATTTCTCGACTTCGTCGTAGAGCTGTTCCACCTCTTTGGGATTCATGTCGCGCAGCGCCGGCGTCATGAGATCGCACACCGCCTTGTTGAATTCGTCCGTTCCACCGACGAGCATCCGCAGCAATCCCGTCAACGCCGCTTTTCCGCGCACGGCTGAGAGGACGCGGGCCGCGTTCAACTGCCACGCGCGCGAGGCGGAAGGTGCGCGCTCAAGCAGCGGCTGGACCGCCACCTGGCCGGCCTTGGTGAGCAGACGGGCCGCCCGTTCCTGCACGTCTTTGTCCGGATCTTCGAGAAATTTGGGCAACAGGGAAATGACCGTCTTAGGCTCGACTTCCTCGAAGTAGCGGAGCGCGAAGTCTCGCAGCAGCGGGTTCGCATGGTCCAGCGCCGCCGCGACGGTTTTGAGAATCCCGGCATTCTGCAACTTGAGAGCGGCCAAGACGAGCAGCGCCGCGCAGCGCTGCTCGACCGTACCCTTTTCGACTAAAGTAAGTAATTTCGGAAGAATGTTATCCATACGTGCAGCCTCGAAGTCTGTAGCGAAGGAGAATAGCTGTCGCTTGTCTTGCATGTCAAGACTGCTTGCACTCAGCGCCACTTGACACACGTAAAGCCGCTTAATAGATTCGCCCAGACGACTGCGGCGAATTTAAGTTTAAATCCCGGAGGAATCATGGCCTCTTCAGCGCGAGCGGGTACGCCTGTTTTTGACTCCCTAGAACTGGACGAGATCAAGCGCACGTTGGTCGCCGCCTGCCACATTCTCGACCATGAAGGGATTACGGACGGCTACGGCCACGTCGCTGCGCGCGTGTGGGGCGCCGACGCGTTTCTGACAATCGCCAACGTGAGTCCGGGCTGCGCGACGGTCGAGCGGCTGATCATGCTCGACTTCAGCGGCAAATATCTCGGCGGCGCGGAGCCGCCGCCGAACGAATGGCCGATACACGCCTGCATTCTCAAGGCGCGGCCCGACGTCGTGGCCGTCTGCCATACGCACTCGGTCTGGAGCACGCTCTTCAGCGTGTTGCCGGTCAAGCTCCGGCCGCTCCACCATTACGGAAAATTTCTCTCCGCCGACGGCCCGCCGGTCTATGAAGCGGCGGGACTGGTGCGGACGATGGAGCGCGGCGAGCTTTTAGCCAGGACTTTGGGCGATGGACCCGTGGTGTTGATGCGCGCCCACGGCGACACGGTGGTCGGCGCGAGCATCGAGCAGGCGGTGCAGCGGACGATCCGTCTCGCCAAGCTGGGCGAGCTGGCCCATCTGGCGCTGCTCCACGGCGAGCCGAAGTATCTCAGCGCCCAGGAATTGGACACCTTCAGCGCCGACGAGCGTTTTCCCGCGCGCGGCTGGGAGTATTATGTCAGCCGATTGAAAAACAGGGATTAGGAATTAGGGAGGAAAACGATGGCTACGCAGTCAGCAGTGATTTCATCGGCGGAATTCGTGCAACAGTTAAAAAAAGAGATTCAGGCATTTCCCAAGATTCGCATCAAGCATCCCTTTTTAAAGGCGGTATGCAACGGCACGGCGACCATGAAACAGGTCCGCGCCTGGGCGATCCAGGACTATCAGTTCCGCGCCGCCGTGCCGCGCATCGCGATGATGCGGTATCTCGCGTGCAGCGATCCGGAGATCGCGCGCAAACTTTGGGGCGTGGTCGAGGAAGAGACCCGCGGCATGGACACGGGCACCGCCGGCCACAACGAACTGGCGATCCGCTTCGCCGAATCCATCGGTCTCACGCGCGCCCAACTAGAAAATGCCGAGCTGCGCCCCTCGACTGCGGCGCATTGGAGGTCCACAGAACTCTGCCGATCTGAAGATCGAAACAGGTGAGATGGCCTTTTTCATCCTGTGGCTGGTTGATCGGGTTGGTATCACTCGGCAAGTAAACGCAATTCCTCGAAATGATCGGCGACTGAGCGCGATTT
>JBGPGE010000010.1:0-65695 GCA_041483675.1 Binatia bacterium | reverse complement strand
GTGGATGACAAGCCGGAGGTCAAGAAAGCCGGCGGCGTCTATTACACGCCCACCTACATCGTGGATTATATCGTTCAGCAAACGGTGGGAAAACTCGTCGAAAGGAAAACTCCAAAACAGGTGGAGAAAATCAGAATCCTCGACCCGGCGTGCGGCTCCGGCTCGTTCCTGATCGGTGCTTACACCTGCCTGCTCAGCCACCACCGCGATTGGTACGCGAAGGACGGTTCGCAGAAGCACACGAAAGAGCTCTATCAGGGCTCCGGCGGCCAATGGCTGCTCACCACCCAGGAGAAAAAGCGGATTCTGCTCAACAACATCTACGGCGTGGACATCGACAGCCAGGCAGTCGAAGTTACTAAGCTCAGCCTCTTGCTCAAGGTTCTCGAAGACGAATCGGAAGAAACCATCGGCAAGAACCTCAAGCTGTTCCGCGAGCGCGCCCTGCCCGACCTCGGCAACAACATCAAATGCGGCAACTCCCTCATCGGCCCGGACTTCTACCAGAACCGGCAATTGACCCTTCTCGGCGACGAAGATCGCTACCGCATCAACGTCTTCGACTGGAACTCCGAATTTCCCGCCATCATGAAATCCGGCGGCTTCGACGCCGTGATTGGAAATCCACCTTATGTTCGTCAGGAATCGCTGTCGGAATTCAAAGAATACTTCGAGAATCACTACGAGGCTTTCGATGGCACCGCTGACCTCTACGCCTACTTCATGGAGAAGGGAGTCAAACTGCTCCGTGATGGTGGCCTACTCAGCATTATCGTGTCGAGCAGCTTCCTACGCACGACCTACGGCGAGCCGCTCCGCCGCACGCTGAAGAAGCATGCCGCTGTTTTGCGTATTGTCGATTTCGGCGGTTTGCCGGTCTTTAGTAATGCTAAAGACACATATGTCTGCATCCCACTGCTCGCCAAAGGCGTAAAGCCGGGGCCGGTTGAGGTGTCTAAGGTGCACTCGCTAGAAATGCAAAACCTTGGTGACTATGTCACCGCGAATCACGCCGCGATTCCGCATGAACAGCTCTCACCTGAAGCTTGGTCGCTCAAGTCCAACGAGGAAACCGCCGTCTTTGAGAAGATCAGGAAAGCGGGCAAGCCGCTCGGAGATTATGTCGACCGCAAAGTCTTTTACGGAATCAAGACGGGATTAAATGAAGCATTCATTATCAACAGCGAAACCAAGCAGAAGCTTATTAGACAAGATAAAAAAAGCGCCGAGTTGATCAAACCGCTCCTTGGCGGAGAGGACATTCGTCGGTACATTTTTCACGAATCGGAAGTATGGCTGATTTTCACTCGGCGCGGCGTGGATATCGACCGGTATCCAGCGATTCGGAAGCACTTAGCACAATGGCGAGAAGATTTAACTCCTAAGAAAGACAAGAATGCTAAACGAGGTCGTAAGCCGGGTAGCTACCAGTGGTATGAGATTCAGGATGACGTCGCTTACTTCAAGGTCTTCGACGGTCCGAAGATTATCTACCCAGATATCGCAAAAGGGCCACGCTTCTGCATCGACACGGATGGCCATTACCTGACCAATACCGCCTACGGTCTGGGCGTAGATGACCTTTACCTACTCGGCGTGTTGAACAGCCGGTTATTTTGGTTTGCGATCAGCAACATCAGCATTCCCTTCGGCATCCGCGCGGGTCAGTACCGCTACCGGCTCATTTATCAGTACATGGAAAAAGTTCCGATTCGGGTACTCAACCTCTCCGATCCCGTCGACAAGACACGTCACGATAGCATAGTTTCACTGGTCGAGCGGATGTTGGACCTCCACAAGAAATTGGCTGCTGCAAAGAACCCGAACGACAAAACCCTCCTTGAACGCGAGATCGAAGCCACCGACCGCCAGATCGACCGACTCGTTTACGAACTTTACGGCCTGATGGAAGACGAAATAGAGATCGTGGAGCAGGCACGCTAATAAATGGTGTAGAGGCGGCGAATCCAATGAAGGATTTGAACTCTCCCGGCTTGTGGTGGATTCCACCTAACGAACAAAGAGTCGGGGGGACGTTAAAGTTCTCAAATCAGGAAGGAATTCGCCTTAGCCTTCTCGGTTCCTTTAAAGAAATGACGGACTTGGGTGGTTTAAGGAATTACCCCGTAATAGTAGGCCTAACGAGTGACGGAAATTTAGTTACTCTGTATGACTGTGTCCAGGCTGGCTTTCGACAGACGTCATCCGGATTCAGAAGTGAAGAGTACCTAGCTAATGTCGCATATATTGGGGCTCATTTTACCGACGCTGGACAAGCACGTTTCGATACGGCGCATGTCAGATACAGCTACTTATCTGAATGGATAGGCATTTCTGGATTCAAGTGGAAAAACCTCCCCGATGACGAAGAAGGATCGAGCCTCCACGGGATCACATATAGTAGGCCGAAGGAGATAGAGGCGACTATAGGGAATGAAAAAGTAGCTATAAGATTTAGTTCTCACTTTGGGAGCGATTGGCTTAGCCGGGTGACCTTTGGTCAATCAGCATGGTTCACCGTTGATGCCTCAGAGGACCTATCCTTAGAAGACTGGAATCGACGGTTTATTTTTCCTCTTCAGAACCTCCTGACTCTCGCTACGGACAGTCCAAACGCTATTGCTGAGCTTTTTGTATTTTCAAAGCAGAAAACATTTACCTTGACGGACGGCGAATTGGCGCGACGTCCAATTCAAGTGATATGCCGCACCTTCTACCAGAATAGGCAACCGGACGAGGCCGTCCTGTCACCACATATGCTTTTTACATTCGAAGACGTGGCAAATGATTTTGGGACCATTATAGACAGATGGCTAAAAGTCGCTAGCGAACTGGACAGCGTGTGCAATCTTTTCTTTACGGTACAATACACGCCAAGCATGTATTTGGAGCATCAATTTCTTAGTGTTGTCCAAGCAGTTGAATCATATCACAGAAGACGAAACAGAAAGGGAATTTTTCCGGAAGAAGAGCATCGAACTTTGGTAAAAACCATACTCACACACACTGCGAAGGAACACAGGAACTGGTTGGATAATAAGCTGCGTTATAGCAATGAGCCAACATTGAGGGATAGACTGAAAGAGTTGGTCGAGCTAACGCATGACGTTAGCTTGCCCCTCAACTCTGCTGCTACGCCAAGCAGAAAGGCGTTCATCCAAACGGTTGTGGATACCAGAAATTTCTTAACCCACTATGACTCTTCGCTCAAAAATAAGGCAGCGGATGGTTTTGAGCTTTACCGTCTGACTCAAGTTCTCTCTTTCTTACTGCAGGGATGTTTCCTACTTGAATTAGGACTACCGTCCGAACGTTGTGCCGAACTAATCAGGCGAACCCCACGATGGCAGCGCACGACAGACGAGGCTATGTGGCTGCCGAAACAACGAAAGGTTTGATCGATGGTAGGAGAATATCCGCCAATGACACTCCCGAAATGGCTTACAGTGATCGGCGCCGTGTTTCTCATAGCGGGACTTTTGACTGCTTTCCTTTCTAGTCACTATGCCGCCGAGCTTCGGGGCGAGAGGCTAGGTGGTATTATTGTTGGGCCGGCAGAAGGTACCCCGGCGTGGGAGAAGACCGAAAGCACTCTCAAGTGGAGCGATGGATCTTTTTATGCCGGCCTTGTCTTAACAGCAATTGGAATTGTACTCCAGGCGTGGGCAGCCATGTTGCCCTTCGGGGCTAAGGGCGTTCGAGAGCGTTGACCGGCGAATTGAGAAGCTTTTCAGATAAAAGCGAGAGAGGGCAGCAAAGGAAGTCAGAGGGAGGAATTTCCAGGGACAGTATACTTCATTTCCGGTCCTTACCCTTTGGCCAACCGCGCTTTCTTAGGACAAAAAACAATTGGACAGGGGGGTTTTCCTAAATTATGGCCAAACGTGCGGCTCAGTTGGTGTCCCCACGGGCCTTGCGTGAAAAGCCGGGAGGGATAGGGTATATTGAGCGTGGCAGAGGTCTTCGAAAGGAAAAGCCTTTATGTCCAGTAGCAAAGAAAAAAAAGTGAAAGACTGGCGGGAACGGATATCCATCGATCCCAATATCTGTCACGGCAAGCCGTGCATCAAAGGGACGCGGATTTGGGTGTCGCTGATCGTGGACAACTTGGCTGCCAGCTCCAGCGAAGCTGAAATTCTTGAGGCCTATCCGTCGCTAACCAAGGAAGACCTCAGGGCAGCGCTCGCCTATGCGGCCGAGATGACAAGAGAACGGTACGTGGACATCCCCATAAAGCAGACATCATGAGGCTTAAGCTTGATGAAAACATCGATGCACGTCTTGCCGTTTTATTGCGACAGGCTGGCCACGAAGCTGCCACCGTTCGAGATCAAGGGCTTCACGGCACAGCCGACCCTGCCCTCTACGATCACTGCGCTGCTGAAGATCACGTCCTGGTAACTCTCGATCTCGATTTCTCCAATGTGCTTCGGTATCCGCCAGAATCCACTCCCGGCTTAGTGGTCCTCAGAGGACCGAACAATCTTTTGCCCACTGTAAGGATTCTTATTCAAACTCTAATTGATGCTCTCACCAGGGAAATTCCATCCGGTCAGCTATGGATCGTAGAACCGGGTCGGGTCAGGATTCACGAGTAACGACACACAGGCGGGAGTCAAACCTTTACCCGTTGCAGTTCTACAAGGACACGGAAGGAACGGTCAGAGTCCGCTCAGGTTTTCGATGAAGGTCGAAGATGTCATGGTAGATCGTGTCCATCTGCTTGAGAACGTCAGGCTTGAAGTATTTCTCCCCGCATTGGCGGCAAACCCCCGCCGAAACGTTGTTGACCACGATCAAGTGTTTGTCGCGCCGGTAATCGTACTCGATCTTTTTCTCGATTACCTCTCCGCCACAATAAGTGCAATCTGCATAATTGTTCATGGTCTCGTTCCTCTTGAAATCCGCCGCAAGCTTTTATCTCTTTATGCCACAAGGACGCGCAAAGAAAACTCCTTGTGGCGGTGGATGAGCTGGAAGTCGTCCTCGTTGTAGGTTAGAAGAGTTGCCCCGATTCTGCGCGCACACAGCGCGATGAGAATATCGTTGAGCAGAGCGGGCAGTTTGGATCGCCAACCCCGATCTTTTTCCTCGATGGCGTCCACGACCGTGGAGGCCTCCACCCAGTCTTCAAAAGTAGGCGTTACAACCCGTCCAGTGCGTTCCATGGGACGGATAAACTCCCCGATCAAATTCCGTGTGGAGTGGTTGCGCGCGTTTACGTAAAGCTCGTAGGCGACGACAGAAGAGAGAAAGGTCGCGGGCAGGAGAGGAAAAAAAGTCCGCCGAAATTGGGTCTTCTTTTCCTCGGATCGAACGGCCTCCAGATAGACATTGGTATCCAGGAGGTACTTCACCGGTATATCTTCCGAAAGGTGCCTCCTCGGAGCAGCCTGTCCAAAGACTCCTCGATTTCCCGGTCCTCGACGGTTTTTTGCAGCGCTTTCTGGATAGCCTCGGTATCCGTCTTCACGTTAAACAGCCGACGGACTTTGTGAATCATTGCTTCATCGAGGTTATATGTTTTCTTTTTGACTGTTGCTTTCATATCGTCCCCCCATCCGTATCGTACAGACAAAGTACCAGCATCATCCATACCTGTCAATTCGATCAGGCATCTGGTTCCCCCGGAGAAATTCGAGGAGGCTGGTTTCATCTCCCTTTGATTGATTCTCCTCTTGCGTTATAATCTTCCCATTCTCTAAGTCTGACTCATATCTATGAAAGATCTCGGCATCGTCATCCTCGCGGCGGGGCTGGGGAAGCGCATGAAGTCGCGTCTTCCGAAGGTCCTGCACTGCCTCGGAGGAAAACCGCTGCTCAGCCATGTGTTGAAGACTGCGCGCGGTCTCGGACCGAAGAAAATCGCCGTCGTCGTGGGACACGGCGCTGAAGAGGTGCGCGAGGCCTGCGACGGTGGCGACATCGCCTGGGTCTTGCAGGAAAAACAGCTCGGCACCGGCCACGCGGTCGCCTACGCGGCGAAAACGTTCGGCGATTTTCCGGGAGACCTCCTGATCCTCAATGGCGACGTTCCGTTTATCACCGAGGAGACGTTGATCGGCCTTCTGCACCGGCATCACGAGCAGAAAGCGACGCTCACATTCATCACCGCCCATCTGGCAAAGCCCCAGGGGTACGGGAGAATCGTGCGCGACGGCAAGGGCGAAGTCGCGCGGATCGTGGAGGAGCGCGACGCGACCGCTGCGGAAAAAAGGATAACCGAGATCAACGCCGGCATCTACGTAGCCTCTCCGCGCTTTCTCTTCGCAGCGTTGGAGAGCCTTTCCAACCGCAACGACCAGAACGAGTATTATCTCACGGACATCGTGGCGGCGGCGCTTAAGGTGAAAGAATCCGTCAGGACGATGGAGGCGGAGGACGCGCGGGAGATCATGGGCGTCAACACGCGAGAGGAGCTTGCGCTTATGGAGAAGCTGGTGCGGGAAAAGATCAATCGAAAATGGATGGCTGCCGGCGTGACGCTCAAAGATCCTGAGACCACCTACATCGAAGAAGGTGTCAAGATCGGCCGCGATACCGTCGTCGGACCCAACACTCACCTGTTGGGAGGGACGGTCGTCGGCGAGCGCTGCCGGATCGACGGCTCGGCCTATCTCACGAACGCGCAACTGGCCGACGGCGTGCATCTCAGATTTTCCGTGGTCTTGACCGATTGTAAAGTCGGCGACGGCGCGATCGTCGGCCCCTTCGCCCACCTTCGCCCTGGGACTCAACTCGGCCGTCAGGTTCATATCGGAAATTTTGTCGAGACCAAAGAGGCCAAACTCGGCGACGGCGTGAAGGCCAATCACCTGACTTACCTCGGCGACGTGACCGTCGGCCGCGAGACCAACATCGGCGCCGGGACGATCACCTGCAACTACGACGGCTTCGCCAAATATCCGACGACGATCGGCGAGCGGGTGCAGGTCGGCAGCGACTCCACGCTGGTAGCGCCGGTTCGGCTTGGCGACGACGTTTACGTGGCGACGGCGACGACCGTCAGACGCGACGTGCCCGCGGGTGCCTTGGTTTATAACGAACGAGTGGAGCGCACGCGCAAGGGATGGACTGAGCAGAAGCGGCGGAAGATGGGAAAGGTGAAAGCCTGATGTGCGGCATCGTCGGATATATCGGCCCGCGCGAGGCCGCGCCGATCATTCTTGAAAGTCTCAAGAAGCTCGAATATCGAGGCTACGATTCGGCGGGGCTCGCTGTTTTTTCCGACGGTGAGATCGTCACGCGCCGCTGCCAGGGAAAACTAGCCAACCTGGAAGCCGCCCTCCGGCAGCGACCGGTTTCGGGCAGCGTCGGCATCGGCCATACCCGCTGGGCGACTCACGGCAAGCCTTCCGAAGCGAACTCCCATCCCCACCGCGCCGGCAGCATCGTCGTCGTCCACAACGGCATCATCGAGAACTATCTGGAGCTGAAAGAGCAGCTCCTCGCAAGAGGCGCCATGTTCGCCTCCGAGACCGACACCGAGATCGTCGCTCACCTCGTCAACGAAAAGATTCAAAAGGGAACCGACTTTCTCGCCGCCGTCCGCCAGAGCCTGCGCGAGATCCGCGGCTCCTACGCGTTGGTCTTTATCAACCAGAAAGACCCGGAGCGGCTGATCGTGGCGAAAAACGCCACTCCCATCGTTCTCGGCTCGGGCGACGGCGAGACGCTCATCGCCTCCGATATACCGGCCCTCCTCGATCACACGCGCAAGGTGACGTTCCTCGACGACGGCGAGGTGGCCGAGGTCAGGGCGGGAAGTTTTCGCATCTTCGACGAGAAGGGCAAGCCGGTCAACCGGCCAGTGAAAGAAATCACCTGGGACGCCGTGGCGGCGCGCAAGGACGGCTATCCCCACTTCATGCTAAAAGAGATCTACGAGCAGCCGCGGACGATCACCGACACCTTTCGTGGACGGATACTGCCCAGCGACGGGAGAGTCTCGCTGGACGGCGTTTCGCTGAGCGCGGCCGAGGCGCGCCGGATTAAGAGAATCTACCTGGTCGCCTGCGGCACCGCCTGGCACGCCGCCCTGGTCGGAAAATTCATGCTCGAAGAGCTCGCCGGCATCCCGGCGGAGGCCGACTACGGATCGGAATTTCGCTATCGCGCCCCGCTGATCGATTCCCACTCGCTGCTCCTGCTCATCAGCCAGTCCGGCGAGACCCTCGATACGCTCGCCGCGATCGAGATGGCGCGGGAGAAAAAGGCGCGGGTCCTCTCCATCTGCAACGTGGTCGATTCGTCCATCGCGCGCAAATCCGACGGCGTGCTCTACACCCACGCCGGTCCTGAGATCAGCGTCGCCAGCACCAAGGCATTCACCTCACAGTTGACCGCTCTCTATCTCCTGGCGATCGGCCTGGGCCGGCTGAACGGCCACCTTCCCAAGGCCGAAGCGAAACGGCTGCTGGAAGATCTGCTGCATCTTCCCCACGCGGTCGAAGAAGCGTTGAAGCTCGATAGCGAGGCTGAGCGTCTGGCGCAGGATCTGAGCGGCGTCTCCGACTTTCTCTACCTCGGCAGGGGCATCAACTATCCGATCGCGCTCGAAGGCGCGCTGAAGCTCAAAGAGATCTCCTACATCCACGCGGAAGGGTATCCAGCGGGGGAGATGAAGCACGGACCGATCGCTTTGATCGACGAGAAGATGCCTGTGGTGGTCCTGTTGCCGCGCGACCGGTACTTTCAAAAAACGTTGGGGAATCTCAAGGAAGTGGAGTCCAGAGCGGCGAAGGTCATCGTCTTGACCGATCGCGACGACGCGGCGGTGCGGGCCGCTGCCTATCGCACGCTGATCGTTCCCGAAGCCTCGCACTATCTCACGCCCGTGGTGCTCACCATTCCGCTTCAGTTGCTCGCCTATCACGCGGCGGTGCAGCGCGGAACGGACGTGGACCAGCCGCGCAATCTCGCCAAGAGCGTCACGGTAGAATAATGGCGGACACCGACCGGCCACGCTCCCGTTTTTCCCAGACCTTAAGCTCGCTCCGTTTTCGCAACTACCGCCTGCTGTTCATCGGCACCGTTTTTTCCCACACGGGAGATTTCATGCAGGCGATGGCCCAGAGCTGGCTGGTCTGGACCATGACCAACTCCCCTTTTCTCCTCGGCCTCATCGGTTTTTGCCAGTCGGTTCCGCGCCTGTTCCTAAGCGCCATCGGCGGCGCGATGGTCGATCGCCTCGACCGCCGCCGGCTGTTGCTTATCACCCAGGTTCTCGCCATGCTCCAGGCCGTCGCGTTTTGGGCTCTCGTCTATTTCGATCTTATTCAGTTCTGGCATGTCGTCGTTCTCGTGTTGTTTCTCGGAACGGTTAATAGCCTGAACCAGACCGCGCGCCAGTCGCTAATCAACGCGCTCGTCCCGCGCGACGAATTGATGAACGCCATCGCGCTCAACTCCTCGGTGGTGAATCTGAGCAAGCTCGTGGGTCCCTCTTTGGCCGGGGTGCTGATCAGCGTGATCGGAGTAGCCGGCTGCCTGTTCGTCAACGCCGTGAGCTTCTTCGCGATCATCATTTCGCTGGTCATGATGGAACTGCCGGCCTGGCGCCGGGAAGAGCGGGAGGGAAAGTTTTGGCAGGAGGTCATCGAGGGCTACGACTATGTCAGGAGCAACCGGGAAGTCTTTGGCGCTTTTTTTCTCATGTATGTGGTCGCGCTCGTCGGCTCTCCGTACTCGCGCTTTCTCCCGGTCTTCGCAAGCGACGTCCTGCACGTCGGCCCCGCCGGCTTTGGCTTTCTCGTGGCGGCGCCCGGATTGGGTGCGGTCGTTGCGGCGCTCCTGCTCGCCTCCTCGGGCAATATCCGCAGGCGTAGCGACGTTACGACGGCCGGGGTTTTTGCTTTCGCCTTCTTCTTGATACTGTTCTCCTTCTCGCGCTCGATGCTCGTCTCCGTCCTCTGCCTGCTGATGGTCGGCGCCAGCCACATCGCGCTCCGCGCCACGGCCAACGCCACCATCCAGATGGAAACCCCACACCACCTTCTGGGACGCACGCTCAGTCTCCTCTTTATGGACAAAGGTCTTTGGTCGCTTGGAACGCTGTTCATCGGCAGCGTCGCTTCCGTGACGGGGACCCCTTGGGCCGTTACCCTCTCCGGCGCGATCTGCGCGCTCTCAGCCGGCGCAATGATCTACCATCGTGGGCGGGCGAAGGAGCGCCTCTCACGGACGAAGGAGTTGGAAAAGGCGTTGGTCAAATAAGGGATGGAGGCGCAAGGCGCGCGGATTTCGTGTTCGTGCAACTTCGAAGCTGCCTTTCCGGGCTTCGTGCCCGTGTTCGTGTTCTTTCGGCCCGAGCACGAGTCGCGATCACGAGCACGAGCACGGATTTAACAAGGCGCCTTCGTCACCGCCCAGCCTGAGCTCCGCGATAGCCTCTTGCACAGAGGTAAATCTCCGAGGATCCTTTGCGCGTCGCCTCCGGGCGCGTGCGATCAACCGACCGGAATCGCTCCTTGATCTCGGCGGACAATGCGCCCAACTCTTCGCTCATAAAAACCTTCACGAGAAAATTGCCCCCGGGCACGAGCAGATCGGAGGCCGCGTTGAGCGCCATTCGAGCCAGCTCGATCGACCGGCTGATATCGGCGTCGCGAATCCCGGTCAGGCGCGGCGATACGTCCGACAGGACGCAGTTCGCCGGCGCAGCCAATGCTTCCCGGATTTTCCCGATGCATTCTTCAGTCGTAATGTCGCCCTGCAGTACGATCAGATTCGGCTCGCGGAAGGGCGTGATCGGCTGGAGGTCCACGCCCACCACCTTGCCCTTCGGTCCCGCCAATTCAGCGGCGACCTGGAGCCATCCGCCCGGGGCCGCGCCAAGATCCACCACGCGATCTCCGGACTTGATAACGCGAAAACGCTGATTGAGCTCCAACAACTTGTAGGCCGCGCGGGAGCGGTATCCCTCTCTCTTGGCCTTGCGGTAGAAGGAATCCTTCGGTTGGTAGGCCATGGCTGGATCGAATAACAGGCGAAAAAAAGGCCCAGCCGGAACGCCGGACTGGGCCTTGATAGGATAAACCAGTTGATAGTTAACGAGCCGTCACTCGAAACTCCACGCGTCGATTGACCGCATGTGCCCAGGGGGTTTGCTGGTCGATCAGCGGCTTGGACTCGCCGAAACTGGCAACCGAAAGCCGGTTGGCATCGACCCCCAGCTGAGTCAGCTCCGCCATCACTCTCTGCGCGCGCCGGAGCGCGAGTTTTTGGTTATAGTCGTCGCTGCCGACCATGTCGGCATGGCCGTCGATCGTGACGACGACATCGGAACTTTCCTTCAGCTTTTGCGCGACCAGATAGGCCTTGCCCTTGCCGAGATCGGTCAAGTCCGTAGAGTTGGAGCGAAATGCGATATCCGGGAAGACGACCTTCTCGACCTCCACGATCTTCTCCACTTCCTGGTATACCGTCTTAATGACCGGCACCTCCTTGACCGTGACCCTCTCCGAGACCGGAGCCGGAGCCTGAACGATCCTCGGTTTCTCCGGCGCCTGGGTCAGCGGCGGCGTGCTCATGCCGTAGTTGTGATCGGGCTGGGGATCGGCCAACAGCGGAGGATGGGGCTTATGGCCGAAGACATACTCCTGCGGTTTGGTGGCGCCGACCAGAAAGTGGATCGGTCGGAAGATAAACCATTCTGCGACCAAGGCCGCAGGGTAAACGGCGTAGGCCAGAACTCTAAGCGGGTGAGACTGGCTGTCGTCGTAGTCATCCGGGCCCGCCAGCGCCTTCCAGGGCATGCCGAAGAGCGCAAGCCATAAGACCATCAGAGCGATCAACCCGCGTGGTCTTTTCATAACACCCTCCTTACGGTTTAACAAAAAGGTGTTTTAGTGTAATGCTTTCCGAGCCCGTTTGTCAAACTGCACAAACCTTTGCGGCCTCTCTTGTAAAAATCGCCTTCCTAGTTTAAAAATGGATTCTGCTGAAAAACCCTACGAATGCTTCGACTAGGCTCAGCATGAACGGGAAATCTCCAATGATTTCAACCGCCCCTACGTTCGTCCTGAGGTTCTGGTTCGACAGGCTCACCACCCTGAGCAGAGTCGAAGGGTCGAAGGATGAACGGAGGGTTTTTCAGCAGAATCAAAAATGGACGTCCTGCATGGTGGACACCGCATACCGGAAGCCACGAGCTGGGAAACTGTGACGCAGAGACCAAAAAACGGCCTCCCGACGGCAGAATGAGCCTCTTGCTCGATCGAAGAGACCGGACCGCATGGTTGACGGTCGATCGCCCTCCCCTGAATGTCCTCGACTTGGTGACGTTGAAGCAGCTGCAAGAGAGTTTAGATTCGTTGGCAGGAGACGACCAGATCGACGTTGTAATGATCCGGGGCGCGGGCGACCGGGCCTTCTCCGCCGGCGTCGACGTGAAGGACCACACCCGGGAGAAAGTTCCCGATATGTTGGAGGCCGTCCACGGCGCGATCCGGACCCTCCTCGCTCTCCCGCAAGTCACCGTCGCGATTGTTCAAGGCGCCTGTCTTGGCGGGGGCTTTGAGCTGGCAAGCTCATGCGATCTTATTTTGGCTTCGGAGGAAAGCGTTTTTGCGACGCCGGAGATTCACGTCGGCTGCTATCCTCCGGTCGCCCTCGCCCGCTTCCCGTCGCAGATCGGGTACCACCGGGCGGCGGAGCTTATTCTCACCGGCAGGCGGATTTCCGCCCAGGAGGCGCTGGCGATGGGATTGGTGAACCGGGTCGCGCCGGCGTCGGAGTTGAACCAGATCGTCGAGGCGCTGTTGGACGATCTCAAAGGAAAAAGCCGCGCTGTCCTACGCATCGCGCTCAAGGGACTGAGAGAAATCTCCGCCAAAGACTTCCCTGAGGCGCTCCGGCGATCCGAGGAGCTTTATCTAGGCGAACTGTTAAAAACCGAGGACGTGGAAGAAGGCGTTCAGGCCTTTCTGGAAAAGCGAAAACCCCGCTGGCGCCACCGTTGATCACATGAGCGAATTTGAGACAAAGATCACCCGCGATCCGGACGACATCCGTCAAGCCCAGAGACTCAGGTTTGAAGTGTTCAATCTGGAGATGAACAAGGGGCTCAAGTCCTCCTACGCGCGCGGGCTGGACATCGACGACTTCGATCCCATCTGCGACCACCTCATCGTGCGGGAGGGCGAAACCGGAAACGTGGTCGGAACCTATCGATTGATGCTCGGCTCGGCCGCGCGAAAAAACTTCGGCTTTTACTCCGAAAGGGAGTTCAATCTAGAGAAGATCAAAAAAGTCGACGGAGAGCTGTTAGAGCTCGGCCGTTCCTGCGCCCACAAGGACTATCGCGATCGAGGACTGATCCCCCTCATGTGGCAAGCCATTGCGGGATATGTGAAGACCCATCGGGTTCGCTATCTTTTCGGCTGCGGCAGCATCTTGACGACCGAGCCGCGCGAAGTCAGCCCGCTTTTTTCTTTGCTCAAGCAAGACTACTACGCGCCCGACGACCTTCGCGTGCAACCTCTGCCGCAGAAGGCGTTCGCCGGCCTGGACGAAAACGCGGCCATCAAAGACAAAGAGGCGCTGTTCGTGCGCCTGCCGAGTCTCATCAAAGGATACCTGCGCGTGGGGTCGTTGGTCTGCGGCCCTCCGGCCCTGGACCTTGAATTCGGCACGACCGACCTCTTTCTGCTATTAGACACCGCTCGGGCGAGCGATGAATTTCTCAAGCGATTCGGCCTTTCGCTCCCAAGGACAACATGAAGGTCGTTAAACTCGCCGCTATCGTATGTCTGTGGCTCATTTTTTTTCTGCTGGTCGCTCTTGCTCACGTCTGGGCCTCGCTGTGGCGTCCGTCGGAGCGATGGAGGATCGTCACACGCGTCACGCAACAATTCACCACCCTTCTGAGAACGATACTGGGCGTACGGATTTCTCTCGAAGGCCGTCGCGACCTGGTCGATCACCGGAGCGCGTTTATTACCAGCAACCACCTGGGCTATCTCGACGGCATGGTGTTGGGGAGCCTGTTCCCGGTGATTTACGTTTCTAAGAAAGAGGTGAGAAGCTGGCCCATCATCGGCCAGTGGACGGTTCTGTGCGGAACGGTGTACATCGACCGGCAACACAAAGACAGGATCCCTCGGGCGGTAGAACAGATCGTCGGGAGGCTGGGCCAGAAAGCGAATATTTTGATGTTTCCCGAGGGAACGTCCACCAACGGTGACCGCCTGCTGCCCTTTCAAACCGCCCCGTTCGCTGCCGCTTTGCGCGCCCGCGTCGAGCTCGTCCCTCTGACCATCAGCTACCGCCGCATCGACGGCGAGGCCGTTTCCAGCGCCAATCGGGACAACCTTTACTGGTACGGCGACATGAATTTCGCCACCCACTTCTGGAACTTATTGTCGTTTCGGCGGATCGAGGTGACGATAAAAATTCACGCGCCCATCGACACCACGCGTTACAAAAACGACTCGACCGGCCGCAAGCAACTGAGCCAGGCCTGCTATGACGCGATATCCGGAGGATTGGAAAAAGAAGAGAGGAGCGAGCACACGCCGCTAACTCTGGGTTAGTTGTTTCTTGATGTTCTGGACAAACTCCTGCAACATCTGATCCGCTTTCTTCCGAATAATCGGCTGGCCGAACTCGCCGATCTTGCCCAGAATATTTACCTCCGTCTCCATTAGCAGCTCGGTCTCTTGCGGGCCGATCTCTTTAAGCTCCATGGTGGTCTTGCCCTTCACGGCCCCCGCCGCCATGCGGTCGTTGGCCTCGGCCCTGAGCGAAGCCTTGTAATTCGCCGCGTCCCGCTCTTCGACGATGATCTTCCCCTGCAAGTTGAGCGAGATCGGCCCGACGCGCACTTTCAACGTTCCTTGATAGGTCGTGCCGTCGATCGGCGTTACGCTTTCCACGCCGGGGAGCGACTTTGCCACCTTGGGCACGTCCATGAGAAAGTCCCAGAGAGGGCCGCGCGCCACCGGAATGACCGCCCGTTGGCTGAACTTCATTTATTTTTCCTTTTGTCCGCCGGCCGGCTCGGCGTCGCCTTCGCCAGTCTGACGAGCCCCTCCAGGGCTTTTTCCAAAGCCCGCCGGACGAACACGCCCGCCATCTCTTTTTTGTAGGCCGCAGAGCCGCGAAAATCGCTCAGCGGATCGACCGCCTGCTTGGCCTTCTCGCCGGCTTCGCTGAGCGCCTCGGCTTTGACCGGCTGCCCGCGCAATACCGCCTCGGCATCGCGCGCGCGGATCGGCGTGGTGCCGACGCTCCCCAGCGCGATGCGAACGTCGGAGAAGATTTTTTTCGACCGGTCGAGCGTCACCACGGCCGCCGCGGAGACGGTCGCGTAATCGTCGGCCGTGCGCGGCAAAAATTTTAGATAAGCCGCGCCGCTGTTCGGCGGCAAGCGCGGAACCGAAATCTCCGTGATCACCTCATCCGGTTTCAGCACGGTCTCATAATAGTCGGTGAAAAACTCTTCGAGCGGGATCACTCTGCTGCCGTCGGCGGAACTTGTTTTCAAGCTTGCGCCGAGAGCGATCAACGTCGGCGGCGGATCCTGGTTGGGATCGGCGTGGGCGAGACCGCCTCCGACGGTCGCCATGTTGCGCACCCGAATGGTCGCCACATGGCGGTAGGTTTCGGCCAACACGGGCAACTTCCGCCGGACCAGGGGCGAGATCTCCACGGCGCGGTGCGTGGTGAGGCCGCCGATGTTGAGCGCGCCGTTTTTCTCGCCGATCGCGCTCAACCCGCGCACGTTACGCAGGCTGATGAGGCAAGTCGGCCGCACCAGACGCTGCTTCATCATGATGATAAGCGCCGTCCCGCCGGCGACGAGCTTGGCATCGGTTCCGTACTGTTTGAGATCCTGCTGGACTTCTTTGAGACTCTTGGGCGTGCGGTATTCAAAGGGTTGCATGGCTCTATCCTCTATTTGTAGAACTGGTGCGCTTTCTGAATCGACTCGATGATCTTGTAATAGCCGGTGCAGCGACAGAGATTTCCCATCATCCACTCTTTGACCTGCTCTTCATTGGGCTTGCGCACTTTGTCGAGCAGCGCCTTGGCCGCCACGACCTGGCCTGGGGTGCAGATGCCGCACTGGAAGCCGCCGTATTTGATGAAGCTCTTTTGCACCGGGTGAAGCTCGCCGTCTTTCGCCAGCCCCTCGACCGTGATGAGGTCGTGGCCGTCGGCAAACACGGCCGGGGCAAGGCACGAGCTGATCATCTCTCCGTCCATCAAAACGGTGCAGGCGCCGCAGACGCCGACGCTGCAGCCCTCCTTCGTTCCCGTGAGCCCAAGATCGTAACGCAGAAAGTCGATCATGAGACGGTTGGTGGCGACCTCCATCTCGACCTTTTTGCCGTTCACGCGCATGCGAATCTTTTTCTTCATCGCTCTCCCTTTCCGCTCTCTCTGCGATCGCCGCTGCCGTGGCGACCAGAGTGACAATGGTTGGCCGCTATGTTATAGGAAGATTTCGCTTAAACTGCAAGCCGCAAACAAGATCGAATTGGTTTTTCCTTAGCCCGGCGGAAACTCTCTTTCAGGAAGCTTGAAGTGGCGATCTGAGAGCCGGACAAACAGGAGGATAGCGGGATGTTCCTGTCAGACAAGGAAAAAGAGAGTCGCTTTCGGATCGTTCGCCGGCAGATGGCCGAGCACGGCATCGACGCGCTGATCGTTCGCGGGTCGAGCGCCGTGCGCGGAGACGGCGCGGCCTTCCGCTTTCTGACCGATTTTCCCAACATCAATATTCCGCTCGTCCTGATCTTTTTTCGGCGGGAGGACCAGCCCCCTATCCTGCTTGTGGAGTCGCGCTTTCAGGCGATGAGAGCGGCGAAGCATTCCTGGGCCTCCGACCTGCGGCTCAGCAATAACTTTTTTCAGAGCCTGACGGACGTTTTGCAGGAGAAAAATCTTGCCCGGGCGACCCTGGGCATCGACGGGCTGCATAACTTTCCGTTCCTCTGGGGCCAACGGATCGAAGAGATGTTTCCAGGCGTGACGCTCAAAGAGTTCGGACCGACGCTCAAAAAATTGCGTGCCTACCGGACGCCGGAAGAGATCAAGCTGGTGAAGCGATCGGCGGCGCTGGTGGATCGGGCGTTCACCGAAGGGATCAAGCATATCAAGCCGGGCAAAACCGAGTGGGACGTGATGGCGCGGATGGATTATTTGCTCAAGAGCAACGGCGTGGAGAAAACTTTCAACATCATCTCCCAGGGACCCAAGGTCGATGCCTACGTCCCGTCGTCACGCAAGATACAGAAAAAGGGCATGGTTTTCACGGAGTTGACCGCCAACTACGGCGGCTACTGGACGCAGTTGGCGCGCGCCGTCTCGTTGGGAAAGCCCGACGCCAAACTCGTGAAACTCCATCAAGGGGCCGTTCGGGCGATCAAGGAGGCGCTGCCCTATTTGAAGCCGGGATATAAAGTTTCAAAGTCGATGAGCGCGATGGAGCAATCGGTTAAAAATTCCGGCCTCGGCTGCACGCCGGTCTACGGCCACATCGTCGGCATCGACATGGTCGAGGACCGCCCGTCGCCGCAGAACGAGACGGAAATCGCTCCCGGCATGGTCTTCATCGTCCACCCCTGGCCGATTCTCGACGATCACTCGCTTCTCTGGGGCGAGACCTATCTCATCACCGAAAAGGGCAATCAGCGGTTGAACAGAGTCGGCGACGAGCTGATTCGTTTGTAGACTGCTCGTTCTTAGGATTACCAATGATTCTGATCACCGGCGGGCTGGGATTTCTCGGCGCCAACCTCGCACGAATTCTTTGCGAGGCCGGGGAAGCGGTGGTGGCGACAAGGAACCGGAACGCGCAGGTTCCCAACCTGCTGGCGCCGTTTGTGGACAAAAACCTCTCCATCATTCCGCTCGACATCACCTCTCTCGATAGGGTCTCGCAAGCAGTCGGTGACTTCCGCGTCACGAGCATCGTGCACGCCGCCGTCCGTTCGGAGAAAGGCGATACATCGCTCTATCAGGCGATGGAGGTAAACATCACGGGGACCATCAACGTGCTCGAAGCCGCCCGGATAGCGGATATCAAGCGGGTGATCTTTATCAGCTCCGAAGCGGTGTACCAGGGAATAAAGACCGCTCGGCCGTACAAAGAAGAGGAAAAGCTCCTGATCACTTCCGACCGCTTCATTCCGGGAACAAAAAAGGCCGGCGAAATCCTTAGCCTCATGTACTGCAAAGAATACGGTATGGAGGTGATTTCGGCTCGCGCTACCCGCATGTACGGCCCACTCTATCAGGGAGTGCGAAACTTGGCCGGGCACATGGTGGAAAAGGCCGCCAAGGGTATGCCGATCACGCTGTGGAACCAGGACCCGGCTGAAGCCCACGACATCATCTACGCCAAGGATGCCGCGCGGGCAGTCATGCTGCTGTTAAAGGCGAAAACCTTGCGCCATCGCATCTACAACGTCGGTTTCGGCAGGCTGGTCAGCCTCTCCGAGTTTGCCGACGCGATAAAACAATTACTGCCGAAAACCGAAATTCACCTGGGCGACGGCCCCGGACCGTTGACCTCGACCAAGACTCCGATGGACATCGACGCCTGCGTCGATATCTCACGGCTCACCGAAGAGACCGGCTTCACGCCGGAGTACGATCCGGTGCGAGGTGTCGAGCACTACATTAAGTGGGCACGGGATGGGATTTATACGTAGGCGTGTACTGACGGACGCTTGGCACGTTTAAGTCTCTGGGGCACACCAGTTCTTTTTCTTCCCACCATCGTAGGGGACGGCAAGGCCCTCTTTTCGGAGCCGCTGCTCAAGATCTTCGCCGCTGGTTGTTCGCAAGGTGGCAACAACTCGTCCGTGATATTTGTCAGGGCCAACATGGCTCAGACTGATTGTAGATCCCTCTGGTAAAAGTGTCTGCACCAATGTTTTTGCTTTGAGTCCGAGCTGCTTTTCAGAGGGACAGTTTTTGCTGTGGATTTCGGGCGTGTCAATTCCGCGAACCCTAACCTTCACTTCCTGATAAAGCCCAACCCAAATTTGTACCTTTACCTTTACAGTGTCGCCATCAAGTACAGAGATAACCGTAGCAGGATATGAATCCGGCAGATTCGGCTCAGCATAGGATCTAACTGCCAAGAACAAGGAAGCAGCAAATAGAAGAGAAAAAACAAATTTTGCCATCAAATCGTGACCTCAAGAGGTGTCCTAAGCAAAAACTAGGCCCGAACAGACCCGATTGGGAATAGCGAGTTTTCACGCCTACTTCGCTCCTTCCTCCTGCCTGCCCTGTTTCGGGAGCTGTACAAAATCTGTCATAAGGAACAAAAAACGGCACTCCTACGCCCCGCCGGACGGTAGGAATAACTTGCGTTACTCGGACTCATTTGCTACTCCTCGCTTCGTAAATACTGACAAAGAAAGGCCACTTTCATGAAGACTCTAATTCAAGGTGGATATGTCGTAGCCTTTGATGGCAAGGAACACGAGATCATCAAAGACGGCGTCGTTGTCTTTGAAAACGACCGCGTCCTGTTCGTGGGCAAGTCGTACGTCGATCCCGTCGACAAAAAGATCGACGCGAAAGGTTGCCTCGTCTCCCCCGGCTTTATCGACACCCATTTTCACTCGGGCATCAACGCCAGCGACTATCTGTTGAACGACGCGAACAAGCTCGACTACTTCGCGTCAAACTATCTCGCCCACGGCGCGCCGACCCGCGAAGGCGCGAAGCATGCACATTTGAAGGACGTGGACGTCGGCCAGCGCTTCTCGCTCATTCATGTCTTAAAGAGCGGCGTCACAACGACGCTGGACATCGGCGGCGCGGGCGCAAATCCTGAAGCCTATGTCGCGATGGTGGACGAGGTCGGAATCCGTTCCTACACCGGCCCGAGCTACAAAAACGTCAATTTCTTCCAGGACCGTGAAGGCCGGCTCGAGTACGATTGGGACGACACGCGCGGGAGTGAAGGGCTGAAACGCGCCGTTGAGTTCGCCACAAAATTCAACGGCGCTTGCAAAGGGCGCATGAACACCATGCTGTTTCCCGGCCACGTGGACACCTGCACGCCGGAGCTTTTGAAGGCAACGCGACAGGCAGCGAGAGATATCGGCGCGCGCGTGCAAATTCACGCGACGATCAACCTGTTCGAGTTTCACACTGTAATGCAGCGCCACCGCTGCACCCCGATCGAGCTGCTACGGAAGATCGGCTTTCTCGACCCGGAAGTGTCGCTCTCCCATTGCATCTTCGTCAGCGGCCATAGCTGGCTCTCCTATCCCTATGGCGACGACTTGAAGATCATCGCCGATTCCGGCGCATCCGTTGCCTACAGCCCGCTCAAATACTTGAAGCTCGGCATCGTGATGGAATCGTTCGATAAGTATCTAAAATCAGGCATCAACATGGGGATCGGCACCGATACTTTTCCCAAGGACATCATCTCAGACATGCGCTACGCCTCGCTGGCCTCACGAGTGGCGGAGAAAAGTTTTACCGCCGGCCACCCGCGCGATGTCTTCAACGCCGTGACCCTCGGTGGCACGAAGCTCGTCGGCAGAGACGACCTGGGCCGCCTGCAAAAAGGTGCGAAGGCAGACATTGTGATCGTCAACCTCAAGGATATCGCCTTCGGCGCCGTCCACGACCCGATCAAGGCCCTCGTCGAAACCGCCGTGAGCCGCGACGTGCGGACGGTGATCGTTGATGGCGAGACGCTGGTGGACAACGGCAAATATCTCCGCCTAAACGAAGCTGAGCTGCTGGAAAAAGTTCAAGCCAAAGGCGAGCAGGTCTGGGACAGCGTCCCAAAGTGGCACTGGACCGGAAAAAGCGTGGACGAGGTAGTGCCCCCGGCGTTTAAGATGAAGTAGATATTGAAATCGAGGTTTTTGCTTGTTGAAGAGTACACCGATTGGTAGTACCGTGATTTGTGATTAATCAGGTTGATATCCGGGCAGTAGAAAAAGATTTGGCGAGGACGTCTAAGGCCATAATTATCAAGTTTCAAAAATGGGTCGACGATATCGAGAAGTATGGGCTGGAAGAGGTAAGAAAGGTACGGGGCTGGCATGATCACACGCTCAAGGGCGACCGTGTCGGGCAGAGGGCCATTTACCTCAACAAACTATGGCGCGCAGTCTATGTGATTGACGGGGCCGAAATAAAAATCGTGAGAGTTATCGAGGTGCATCCGCATGCGTACTAAGAAGAAAAGCGATGCTATGAAGTTTTTGGAAGGGCTGGTCGGCGAGCTGACGTTCGGCGGACTGATTGAAGCGATGCGCCAGGCCGAGGAGATGTCTCAGGTTGAGTTTGCCCAGAAGCTCGGCATCTCCAAGCAGCACCTGTGCGATATTGAGAAGCGGCGGAAGTTTGTGAGCCCGGAGCGCGCCGCGAAGTTCGCCAAAATACTGGGCCATTCCGAGCGGAGCTTTGTAGCCCTCGCTCTGCAGGACATCGTCAACCAAGGCGGCCTAAAGCTCAAAGTCAACGTCGAGGCCGCCTAAAGTAATGAGATGGTCAGCCCGCTCCCAACATGGCTACACAAGTAAGCCGATGAAGTCACTGAGAGACAGACATTCTTTCTGTGGGCATACAAGCGTGAAGAGATCTCGAGCGCCCTCATCGTCGGATACAAAACCATCAACAGTAGCAAGACAAACAAAGTAACCGCAGTCAAAGATGTCACCGTGTTTTGGTTTGTTCTTTTCAACGTGATAGTAGTAGGTGAGCGCGGGAACAACCCGTAACGCGATCCTCAAATGAGGTGTTTTGCCAAGTCGCTTTTCAATAAACTTCGCCGCCTTATGTGTATTTTTCCCGAGGTCTTTAACCACGTATCTTTCGATCTCTGTCAGCCTTTCTCCGCGCCGAAGCCCTTCCTTCAGGAATTGGTCAAAGGTGGGGTACTTCTTCAAAGGCTCCTTCAACACATTAGGCTCAATCTTAGAAAATCCGAGCTTTGAGTATTTGAATTGCTCCTTCTTAAGGTGCCCAATTCTATCAATGAATTGCTCGGCATAAAGGTCAAGGTTTCCGCTCTTTAATTTCTCGACATAGTTGAAGAACTCAATCTTGTTCTCCCCCTGAAGGTATAAGACCGTCGAACGATCACCCTTCAAAAGGGAAGCTAATTCTGTCTGGATAAGTACGGGTGGCGGTTGCAAGACATCGTCGGAAATAAGATCCGCATATATGTTGCAAAGTCTGATCGCGAACGCCTTATCCTTTTTAAAGGTCCCTGCCAGTTCCGCCAAAATCTGAGGTGTGGTCAGTACCTCGATTTGACCGGCTGTGATAGCCCGTTTTATGCAATCCAGATCTGCGTCACTTATATGGTTGTAAACATTGGTATCGAGAAAGAATCGTTTCATGAGACAGGGCTGCTATTTACGTCTCTAGTGTTTGATCATGTCTATCGCCGCGGATGATAGTATAGTGATCACCGAGCTCAAACACCAAACGGATAGGTCTGCAGAAACTGAATTTTTGGGAAGACTTCGCGTGGTCAAATGACCGGACCGTAACGCTTTATTTCTGCTCTCTCATTCTCCGTCGCAAAAATTCCAGCATTTCCGCGTACGCCAGCTTGCGCGCGGCCGGATTCGAGCCGGTCGTCACGCCCTGGCCGGGGTGAACGCCGTTCGGCACGTCTTTGCGCACGCGGAGCGGCGCGTTCGGAGCGTCGAAGTCGTGATAGCTGTCGGGGTAAACGCGCAGCTCGAAAATATCGTCCGGGTATTGCTTGCGTACTTTTTCGTGCAACGCGATACACGGCTTCGGCGGCGTCCAGTCGTCCTTCTCGCCGATCAGCAGCAGCAACGGCGCGTTCGGACGGTAGCCGCCGCGCGCGTTCAAGTACGCGGTGCAGCCGGGATAGAACGCAATCGCCACGCGCGGTTTGACCGCGTGCGCGGCCACCTCCGACAATTGCCGGTTGTTCGCGGACAGCACCGTGCTGCCGCCGTGCGACCAGCCGAGCAGCGCGATACGGCCGCCGTCCACATCCGGCCGCGTTACGATCCAGTTGAGCCCGCCTAAAACGTCCAGACGCCGGTTTGCGCTCGTGAGGTCGCGCGCGCCGAGCTTCTCGCTGCAGAGCGACTCTTTGCCGCGCGGCTTGAAGCTGTCGGGAAACAAAACGTGATAGCCCTCTTGCTGGAGCAGCTCGGCCATTGCCCGGTGGCGCGAGTTCAGATCTTTATCGCGGCCGTACAGCCCCCCGCAGCCGTGCAGCGCGACGACAGCCGGCGTTTTGGCTGAAGCATCTGTCTTCGCCGCAAAGAACCAGCCAAACAAGCGGATCGGCCCGCCGCTGCTCCGTTCCAGGCTGTCGAACTCGACGCGCTCCGCGCCGCGCACCGATTGCGCCGGAGATAGACCGTGCGTAGCGGCTAACCAGAATACGATCAAGAGCAGGGAGCGGATCATGGCTCAGTCTTAGCCGTCACTCCACCAGCTTCCGCAATCTAGCCACCAGCTCTCGAATTTCGTCAAACCCTTTCTGCCAAAATTTTCGGTCGTGGATATCGACACCTAACGGCTTGAGCAGCGCTTCCGGGCTGTCGGAGCCGCCGGCTTCGAGAAGCGCGAGATATTTCGGCACGAATGCCTTCCCCTGCTCGCGGTACATCCGATAGAGCGATAGAACTAAGAGCTGTCCGAAGACGTAGCTGTAGCAATAAAAGCGGCTGTGGATAAAATGCGGAATATAAGCCCAGCCCCAGCGGTAAGGCTCGGGCATCTCGACCGCGTCGCCGTAATATTTTTCGTTGGCTTCCATCCACGAGCTTCCCACCATCTCCGGCGTGAGCCGCTTCTCCCGCCGCGCCGCGAAAACCAACTGCTCGAAGCGCGTGAGCACGTTCTGACGATAGACCGTAGCGAAGGCGTCTTCGATTTTCCCGGCGATGAGCGCGATCTGGACCTGAGGGTCGGTTTGGCGCTCGACCAGATAATCGAAAACCAGCATCTCGCCGAAGACCGACGCCGTCTCCGCGGTCGTGAGCGGCGTGTCGTAGTTCAGGAAACTCTGCTTGCGGCTCAGCGAGCCGTGCAGTCCGTGGCCCAGCTCATGGGCGACAGTCATCGCGTCCCGCAGGTTGTCGGTGTAGTTGCAGAGGATGTAGGGATGAAGCCGGGGCGACGGAGAGGCGCAGAAGGCGCCGCCCCGTTTTCCTTTGCGGATCTCCGCGTCGATCCAGTGCTTGGCGAAAAACTCGGCGGCAATGGAGCGAAAGGCCGGCGTGAAAGCGTCAAAGGCTTCGAGAACGACGCGCTCCGTCTCGGCAAACGTGAACGGCAGCTCTTTTCCCACCGGCGCGTATTGGTCGTAGAGGGAGAGCTGCGGCAGGCGAAGCAGCTTCGCTTTCAGTACAAAGTAGTCGTGCGCGATGGCGTAATTTTCTTCCGTCACCTCCATCATCTGATCCACGGCTTCAGTATCGATCTCGTTGGCGAGGTGGCGCTCGATCATCGGGCTAGGATAGCGTCGCAGACGATCCATCGTCAGGTGGTCCTGGATCAGCGTGTCATAGACGAAAGTCAGCACCTGGCCGTGCTGGGAGAGGCCGTGAAAGATCGTCTCCCACGCTTTCTTTCTGAGCTCGCGGTCGGGCCGGTGGAGCAGCGCGAGCAACTCGCTCAGCCCCAACTCTTCCACCTTCCCCTCCTGCTCAAAGGGGAACGCGAGGCCGGAGGTGATCTCGGAAAAGAGCCGCGCAAAGGCGTTTTTTCCCGTATTGTCCTTTTCGTTGACGATCTTCTCTTCCGACTCGGAGAGGCGATGGGGACGGTAGCGGCGTAACTGCCGGAGATAGTGGCCGTAGTGCTTTAACGCCGGGTGGGCAATGAGGTGTTCCGCCGCTTGGTCTTCAAGCGCCAGCCACTCAAGCTCGAAGAACAGCAGCAGGTTGTGGATCTCTGTCGTTCTCTGCTCGACACGCTGTTCCAGATCCTGGTACTCCGGCTTGAGGGTATCCGCCGAGTAGAGCAGGCTCGCGTAGTTGCTCACTCGGCTGATCGTGTCGTAGATTTCTTCCAGCTCTTGAAGGGCGGAGAGAAGCGTTTGAGGATCGGGCCCTGCCGGCAGTTGTATCTTCCCGCGAAAGCGCGCGGCGAATTTCTCCGCGCGCGCGCGGCAATCGTTCAGCGCCGTTTCGATGCGCGGGTCGTCGTGCGCGGCGAAGAGATCGTTCAAGTCCCACTGAACACCTTCAGCGCTATTGGCAGCCATAACAACTCCTTGCGGCGTTTACCCAAATAAACATTTCCCGCACGGCGGGGCAAGCGTCTTCGTTGGTTTCAGGTTGCAAGTTTCAAGTTTCAAGGCCTTGTGCTATCTGGTTAGGCTTGGAACACGAAGCTTCAAACTCGGTGGAAGGAGCAACGTCATGTCGGAAGTCGATGATCTGAAAAAAAAGCTGGCGATGGCCTGCCGGATGCTGTTCGTTGCGGAGCTGGTGGACTACAGCGGCCACATCAGCGTCAGAATCCCCGGCACGGATCGTTTTTTGATTCACGGCCACCCGGTGAGCCGCTGCGAAGTCACGCCCGACGATATCGTGACCGTGGACCGGGCGGGCAAGCGGGTCGAGGGGAAATGGAATCCCCCTTCCGAGCTGCCGATGCATATCCGCACGTATCTCGCGCGCAGCGACGTCCAGAGCGTCGCCCATCTGCACAATCGCATGGTCGTGGTGTTGAGCATGGCGGACCGGCCGCTCATTCCAGCTTCGAATCCCGGGACCTTGTTCGGTCCGGGGGCGATCCCGGTCTATCAGGACCCGGCGCTGATTCACACCAACGAGCAGGGTGACGCCGTCGCTCGAACGCTGGGGGCCGGCGACGCCGCGATCCTGCGCGGTCACGGCTCGATTGTGGCGGGGCAGTCGATCGAATGGACGGTCGCCGCCTGCATCGACCTGGAGGAAAGTGCCGCTCGGCTCTGTTGGGCTTCGACCTTAGGCCCTGTCCGATTTTATACCGACGACGAGGTGGCCCGGGTGGGCAAAGGGCGGCGGAAACAGTCGGTTATCCAAAAGGTCTGGGATCACTACGTGGCCAAGACCAAGCTGGCGGGCCTCATGGATGGGCTGTGAACCCCTAACGCCTTGAAATAATTGCTAGTTTTAACGCGCTGTACATTCCTGACCAGCCAGGGCAGAATAGCGTTGAAATCGCTCGAAATCCGTGATATATGAAAAGAATCTCACTCATTCAAAAAAGGGCAGTAGCAGTATATGTACGACGATTTCTTAGCGCGAATCCTGGAGCCGGATACCTGTCTCCCGTCCCAATTCTGGGGCAATCGCGGCCTTTCCCGCCAGCTCGAAGGGGAGAAGCGGCTGATGATCGCCATCATGAAGGACGCTGTGGAGTGTCTGGAGAAGTATCGCAACGCCAGAAGCAGCGCCGGCAGAGAGCTTTACCAAAACGCCCTGGAGTGGATCGAGGACCAAGGCACGGGCTGGCTTTTCTCGTTCAATAATATCTGCGGGTTGTTGGGATTCGATCCCGACTACATGCGGGAATTTTTGGTGAAGCGGGAGCAGAAGCTTGCCAAGCCGGTGAGAGGCAAGGTCTACGCGTTTTCCCATCAAGTCGCGGCGGATTGATTCTATCGCCTTCTGGCCTTCAGCATCTCCATCTCTTCCCTGACCAACTGAGTTCGCGGGGAGTTCGGGCCGAAAGCTTTGATGGCTCGCTCAAAGTCCGCGATCGCCCGCTCATCTTCATCTTGAAGAAGGTCCGAGCGGCCGAGGTAGTAATGGGCGTCGCCGAGCCGGCCCATCTTGCCGTAGGCGACGCCAACGCGATAGGGCGGCAGCGGCCACAGCGGCGCAAGATTGAGGGCGCCGAGGTAGGCGCTTGCCGCCTCGCGCAGGTTAGCTTCTTTCTCGTAGAGCTCTCCCAGATAGAGAAAGTTGAGGGGCTCTCGGGGCTCGGCCCGCATGGCGCGCTCCAAGGCCTGGTGAGCAAGGTTAAACTCCCCGCTTTGGGTGTATAGTCTTCCCAGGTCGCGATCCAGCCCCGGCCGTTTCGGGTCGAGCGCCCTAGCCTTCTCATAGTTTTCACGCGCCGGCGCCGTCCGGCCCCCGTGATGTTGCGCGATCGCCAACAGATGGCGCGCCTCGGCATTTTCGGGAAACTGTTTTACAATCTTCCCGTATTCGGCGATCAGCGCATCTCCTTCGTTTCGCTCCAGACGGACCAGCACCTGAATCCTTTTGAGCGGATCCGGCCCCTCCGCTCTAGGCCGATCGACATTCAGCGAGCGCACGACCCGCTCCATGTTGGCCACGCGCTCCGGAGTCAAAGGATGCGTCAGCAGGTAGGCGGGCACTTGAACGGGATTCAGAAACCTTTCCTGATCCATCGTCTTGAGGAAGCTCACCGCGGCCGCCGGATCGTAACCCGCCAGCGCCATATACCGCACGCCGAGCGTATCGGCCTCCAATTCCAACTGCCGTGTGTAGGCAAACTGACGCGTTGCCGAAAGTCCTTGCGCGATCGCGCCCGCCGCCTGCGCGCCGGCGCCTCCTCGGGCAAGAATCATCGCCAACAGACCCAAAAGGCTGATTGGATCGGGCCCGGAAAGCCGCGCCATGTGCTTGTCCTTGATGTGAATGATCTCGTGCCCCATGACTCCCGCAAGCTCGCCGGTGCTTTTCGCCCTGTCTATCAGGCCGGTATAAAAATAGACCGAGCCGCCCGGCACTGCGAAGGCATTCAGTTGATTGTCCTCCACGACGAAAAAACGGTAATCAAACGGCAGCGACCCCATCGCCGACAGCACGCGGCGTCCCACTTGATCGACGTACCGCTCCACCTCCGGCTGGTTCAGCAGTTTGAGGTGCTGCTTGATTTCCCGGCGGAATTGGCGGCCCATCCGAACTTCTTCATCTTCCTGTACCCGCGGCGCGTCGGGATTTTTGGGCCAAAAGTAAGAGCCGCATCCGGCAAGCAAGAACATGAGCAGCAAAAGCTGCACCCGGCGAAGCATGCGTTGGATTATAGAGGGTGTTATCCGGCGTAGCAATATGGTGGCGGTTGACCTAGCGTTGCGTAGGCCCTATGCTTTGCTCCAGTAACCGCGCAAGGAACACGCATGAATCCGCATGAGATACCCGCCGCAAAGCTCGCATGGCGCTGCGATCCGGCGCTGCTTCCCTTCTCCTGCACCTCCGACATGACGCCGCTCGAGGACTTTATCGGCCAGGAGCGGGCGATCCGCGCGATCGAGTTCGGCCTGGGGGTCAACAAACCCGGCTTCAATATCTTCGTCACCGGCCTCACCGGCACCGGCAAAACCAGCATCATCAAGGCGTTCTTAAAAAAAGCCACCTCGCAAAAAAGCGCCACCGAGGCCGATTCTCCGTTCCCCGAGGACTGGTGCTACATCTACAATTTCGTCGATCCGGACCGGCCGCAGGCGATCAACATCCGCCGGGGCTGGGGCAAGCTGCTCAGGCGGGACATGGAGGCGTTGATCCAAAACCTTCAACGCGAGGCAAAGAAAACCTTCGAGAGCGATGAGTTCGGCCGCCAGCGCCAATCCCTGATCGAGCAGATGCAACGGCAACAGCAGCAGATCATGGAAGGGCTGATCGAAGAGGCCAGACACAGCGGCTTCGCGCTGAAACTTTCTCCGTCCGGCATGGCGCTCATCCCGCTCAAGCTCGGCAAACCCATGCAAGAGGAAGAGTATCTTACCCTCGACCCGCAAGAAAAAGGGAGGCTGGAGGAGAGCCGCCGGCAGATCGAAGACAAGGTAGAGGAGGCTTTGCGCCAGGGGAAAAAAATCGAGCGCGAAATTAATGAACAGCTCGACAGCCTCGAACAAAAGGCGGGAGAATACCTGGTGCGCATCCCGTTCGGAGAGCTGACGGAAAAATATCGCGCCTACCCCAAAGTCCTGACTTACCTCGAGGCCGTGCGCGGCCACATCCTAAAAAACCTCAGCCGCTTTAAGGGCACAGAGAGCGCGCAGCCGGTTTTGCCGTTCGCCGCCCTGGTGCCTATGGAGCCTCCCACGGACCCTTTTCTCCCCTATCGGGTCAACGTTTTTGTGGACAACAGCGACACGGAAGTGCCTCCCATCGTGATCGAGACCAACCCCACGTATCACAATCTCTTCGGCGTGGTGGAGAAGCGGTCGATGATGGGAGGATTCGTCACCGACTTTACCATGATCAAGGCCGGCTCGATCAGCCGGGCCAACGGCGGCTATCTAGTGCTCTACGATCGGGACGTGCTGGCTAGTCCCGGCGTCTGGGAAGCGCTGAAGCGGGTGATCAAAAACCGCGAACTCAGGATCGAGGAGCCGGCGACTTTTTTCGGCTGGCTCGCTCCGCAGGGACTCCGGCCCGAGCCGATCCCCACCGACGCGAAGATCATCATGATCGGCGATCCCATGCTCTACCACGCGCTCTCGACGATGGACCCGGATTTCCGCGAGACTTTCAAGGTGAAAGCCGATTTCAACTTCGAGATCGATCTCGCCAAGGAAAACATCACGGCCTACGCCTGCTTCATCAGCGCCTCATGCGAGCGCGAGGGGCTGCGCCATTTCGATTCGAGCGGCGTCGCGCGGGTCATCGAGCACAGCGCGAGACTGGTCGAGGATCAGGAGAAGCTCTCCACGCGCTTCAGCGACATCGTCGATCTGCTGATCGAGTCGAACTATTGGGCGCAGAAAAACGGCAGCGAGTTGATTAGCGGCAAGCACGTCGAGAAAGCGATCGAGGAAAAATCGTTTCGGCTCAACCTGATCGAAGAGCGAATCCGGGAAATGATCGCGCAGGGAACCCTGCTTGTCGATGTCGCCGGCGCCGCGGTGGGGCAGGTGAACGGCCTGGCGATTTACCAGTTGGGCGATTTCAGCTTCGGCAAGCCCTCACGTATCACCGCCAGGACCTTCCTGGGAAGAGACGGCATCGTCAACATCGAGCGCGAAGCCAAGCTCAGCGGCAAAACCCACGACAAGGGAGTGTTGATCCTGAACGGCTATCTGGGCGCGAAATACGCGCAGCAGCGGCCGCTTTCCCTCTCCGCAAGCCTCTGCTTCGAGCAGTCCTACGAGGGGGTGGACGGCGACAGCGCCTCTTCGACCGAGCTTTACGCGATCTTGTCGAGTCTGACCGGCCTGCCGCTCAAACAGAACATCGCCGTGACCGGCTCGGTGAATCAGAACGGGGAGATCCAGCCGATCGGCGGCGTCAATCGCAAGATCGAAGGCTTCTTCGACGTTTGCCGGCTCAAGGGTCTGACCGGCGATCAGGGCGTGCTCGTTCCCAAGGCGAATTTGCGAAATCTCATGCTGCGCGGCGACGTCGTGGAAGCGGCGGCGCAGGGAAAATTTCATATCTACGCCGTAAGCACCATCGACGAGGGCTTTGAAGTGCTTACCGGCGTTCCCGCGGGCGAGCGGGACGGCGCGGGCCGTTATCCGCCCGATTCCGTGAACGGTCTGGTGGAAAAAAAGTTGGAGGAGTATAGCGAGCGCCTCAAAAGCGCGAGTGAAAAGCCAAACGGCAAGCGCCGGAAAGAGGACGGGCAGGATTAGTGGCGGCTCTCCAGGAAAAAAATGTTCTGGTAACCGGCGGCGGCCGGGGAATCGGCCGCGCCATCGCCCTGGCCTTCGCTTCAGAGGGCTGTCGGGTGGCGATCACCGGACGAACGCAAGCGTCGCTCGACGCCGTGGCTGAAGAGATTCGCTCCCGGGGAGGAAAGGCGCTGCCGCTAAGCTGCGATGTGACGCGGAAGGATGAAGTTGACGCGCTCAACCGTGAGATCGCCGGCGAGTTCGGCGGCATACAGATCCTGGTGAACAACGCCGGCATGGCGCCCGCGGTGGCCTTTTTGGAGATGGACGATCGGCTGTGGAGCCAGGTGCTCAAAGTCAATCTCACCGGCGCGTATTATTGCTGCAAAGTGTTTTTGCCCGCGATGATCGCATCGAAATGGGGCCGGATCGTCAACATCGCCTCGACCGTCGCCAAAGTAGCGTATCCGTACATTGCGGCCTACACCGCTTCGAAGCACGGCCTGCTCGGCCTCACGCGCGCGCTGGCCATCGAAATGGCGCGCACCGGGGTGACGGTCAACGCGATCTGTCCCGGCTACGTCGAAACCGAGCTCACGCTCGGCAATGCCGCGCGGATGGCGGAGAAGACCGGCAAAGAAGTGGAAGAGGTGCTGAAACTTTTCAAAAGCGCCACGCCGCAGAATCGCCTGATCGCCCCCGAAGAGGTGGCCTACCTGGCCGTCATGCTGGCCTCGGAGTCCGCCGGAGGAATCAACGGACAGGCGATCAACGTGGACGGCGGCGCGGTGATGGTATGAGAAAAGAAGGAGGACAGTATGGCTTACGAGAGTTTGTTCTATGAAGTGAAGGACGGCATCGCAACGGTGCGCTTGAACGATCCCGATCGGCTGAACGCGCTGACGTTCCAGAGTTACGGAGAGCTCGAGCGGCTGATGAAGGACGTGGCCGATGAGAAGGCCGTGAAAGTCATCGTGCTCACGGGGACGGGAAAAGGCTTCTGCTCGGGCGGCAGCGTGCATGACATTATCGGAAAGCTGCTCCAGATGAAGAGCGACGAGCTCTATCGCTTCACCCGTATGACCTGCAACGTCGTCAAGAACATGCGCAATCTCAAGAAGCCGATCATCGCGGCGGTCAACGGCATCGCCGCCGGCGCCGGCGCGATGCTCGCGCTCGCGAGCGATTTGCGGATTCTCTCCGACCAGGCAAAGTTCGCTTTCCTATTCACCAAAGTCGGCCTCGCCGGCGCCGACATGGGCGCGCTGCATTTGCTGCCGAAGATCGTGGGGCAGGGAAAAGCAACGGAGTTGGTATTTTTCGGGGATTCCATCGACGCCCAGGAGGCCTACCGCATCGGCCTGGCCAACAAAGTGATCCCGCACGCCGAGTTGATGGACCAGGTCTACGCCATGGCGCGCCGCTTGACCCAGGGGCCGCTCTACGCCCTGGGCGTTACCAAAGACCTGCTCAATCGCGAGCCGCACGTCGACCTCGAAGCGGCGTTGGAGATGGAAGCCAAGGCGCAGGCCGTCTGCATGGACACCCCCGATTTTCATGAAGGCTACCGCGCCTTCGTCGAAAAACGAGCGCCGGTATTCAATCGCGACAACTAACCCTCGAAGTCCTTCTGGGTTTAGAGTGGAGGAGTATTCACCACGAAGAGCACAGCGCGGGAAAGCCGCAACCAAAGTAGAAACAGACATTTCACCACGAAGGTCACGAAGAGCACGACGTTTAAAAGTTATAAAATTTATGAATCCTTCGTGATCTTCGTGGTGAGCGAAAAGTGACAGGTTAGCTACACGGAAGCCTGAAGGGCCAATCCTGAATGTTTCCCTATTGCGACCAAGATCAGCTCGCGCTCCAAGCTCGCGTCCGCGCCTGGGTGGACAAGCATCTCCTGGATCGCGCCGAAGAGGCGGATATCGAGGCTGCCGCCCGGCGGCTCGTAAAGGAGCTTGCGCGGGAGGGCTTTGTCGCCTACGTTACGCCGAAGCGCTTCGGCGGCGTCAGAGAGACGATCCAATCGCGTGACTGGTGCCTGCTGCGCGAGGAGCTGGCGCGCGGATCGGCGCTGGCGGACACGATGTTCGGGATGCAGGCGCTCGGAAGCTATCCGATCACCCTGGCCGGAACGGACGAACAAAAACAGCGATACCTCCCGCCCGTCGCCCGGGGCGAAGCCATCGCGGCCTTTGCAGTTACCGAGCCCGAAGCCGGCTCCGATATCTCCGCCATCCAGACGCGCGCGGTGAAACGCGGCAAAGAATATTGCCTTAACGGGATCAAGCGCTTTATCTCCAACGCCGGCATCGCCCATACCTACGTCGTCTTCGCCTCGACGGATCCGGCAAAGAAAGCAAAGGGCCTGAGCGCGTTCGTCGTGGAGGGCGACAATCCCGGTCTCGTCTTAAAAGAGAAAACGCGCGTCATTTCTCCCCATCCGATCGGAGTCATCGCGTTCGAGGATTGCATCGTTCTCGAATCGAATCGTTTGGGTCAGGAGGGCGACGGCATCAAAATCGCCCTCGGCACGCTCGACACGCTGCGCTGCACGGTGGCGGCGGCCGCTCTCGGCTTCGGCCAACGGGCATTGGAGGAAGCGCTCCGGCACAGCCGGCAGCGGCGACAGTTCGGTCAGGAGCTGGCCCAGTTTCAAGGCATCCAGTTCAAACTCGCCGACATGGCCACAGAGCTCGAGGCCGCGCGACTGCTCGTCTATCACGCCGCCTGGAGCCATGATCGCGGCGAGGATTTCAAGCGGCAATCGTCGATGGCGAAGCTTTACGCGACCGAAGCGGCGCAGCGAATCGTCGATCAGGCGGTGCAGATCCACGGCGGCATCGGCGTCGTGGTGGAGACTCCGGTCGCGCGCCTGTATAACGACGTCCGCGCGCTCAGGATCTACGAGGGGACGTCGGAGATTCAAAAGCTGGTGATTGCGCGCAGCCTGCTGAACAAAGCATAAGGCGTGAGATAGTAGGGGCACGGCATGCCGTGCCCCTACAGACGCCTCTCGCCCAGAGGGAGGGAGAGATGGATTTCGAATTGTCGGACGAATTAAAAGCGGCGCGCGATCTAGCGCGCGATTTCGCCGCCAAGGAGATCGCGCCGACCGCGGCGCAAGACGATAAGGAGCACAAGTTCCGTAAAGATCTCGTCCGGAAGATGGGCGACCTCGGCTTCTACGGCTCTATCGTCCCGGAGAGCTACGGGGGAAACGGCCTCGGCTTTCTCGCGCTCTCGCTTATTACGGAAGAGGTTGCCCGGGTCCACGCCGCCATCAGAGTCTATATCAACATGCAGATCGGGCCGGCGCTGGCGCTGCTCCACTTCGGGAACGAAGAGCAGAGGAAAAAGTGGATTCCGCCGCTCGTGCGCGGCGAAAAAATCGGCTGCTTCGCCATCACCGAGCCTGACGCGGGATCGGACGTGGCGGCGCTCCGCACCACGGCGGCGCGTCACGGAGACACCTACCTGCTCAACGGCGCCAAGATCTGGATCTCCAACGCGCCTGTGGCCGACACCGCGTTGATTTACGCCTATACGGACCGGGCGCAAAAGCATCGCGGCATTTCCGCCTTTTACGCCGATTTGAATCAGGCGGGAGTAAGCCGCCGCTCGCTCGATACTATGGGGGTCCACGCCTCACCGATCGGCGAGCTGACGTTCGAGAATCTCCGCGTGCCGGCGGAAAATCTCCTCGGCAAGGAGGGAGACGGATTCAAGATCTGCATGTGGCAATTGAACCAGACGCGTTTGAGTTGCGCGGCCGGGGCGCTCGGCGTCGCGCGCGCGGCGCGGGAAGCCGCGGTCAGCTATTGCAACCAACGCGAGCAGTTCGGCCAGAAGATCGGCCAGTTCCAGATGAACCAGGATCTGATCGCCCAGATGGTCGCGCACGAAGAGGCCGCGCGGCTGCTGGTTTACCGCGCCGCCTGGCTGGCGGACCAAAAGCAGCCGAACAATCTCGAAGTGTCGATCGCCAAATACACATCCGCCGAAGCCGCGGCCTTCGCGGCCGACGCCGCGCTCAGAATCCTCGGCGCCTACGGTTACTCGACGGAATTTCCCGTGGAGCGCTATCTCCGCGACGCCAAGTCGTACCAGATCGTCGAAGGCTCCTCCAACATCCAGAAAATCATCATCGCCCAGGACGCGTTGGGGTATCGGAAGGCGAACCGCTCATAACCGCGCGGAGTGTGCCCCGGATTGTCTTCGAAGAAGCCACCAGAACGAGGCTCCCATCGCTCCCCGGAACAAAAGCTGACCGATAAGCGACAGGGCGCGAAACGATTGAATCAGCTCGGACGGGAGTTTGACGGGATCGGGGTTTTCAGGCAGCGCGAAATAGATCACGGCGAGATAAACAACGTAGCTCGCGATGACCGCGACCCGCGCAGACTTTTTTCTACCGCTCAGCCGGCGCTCAATTGCGAGCGCGACAATCGTCCCGATCAAGGAGAGCGCGATCAGACCGACGAAAAGTTCTTGACGATAGCCGATCGTCTCTGCCTCCCCTACTCCCGGCGGATTCGCCGGGTACTTGAGCAACGGGAAAATCGCGACCGCCCAGCCGAGTAACAAAGCCAGCAAAAATCCCTGCCTCCCATAGTCGAGCTTCGCAAACCACGGCCTGACCGCATAAACGAGAAGACCGAAGAGCATTCCCCAGGCTCCTCCGTACAGGAGAAACCCGGCGAAGAGACCGACCTTCTGCGTCGGACGACTCACTACCGGCTCCTCGGAAGCGCCGCCGTGCCCTTGGTTTTCTATCTCGATAGCTCTGTCGATGAGGGCTTCACTGAAGGTCCAATGAAAGATCGCTGCAACCGCACCGGCGATCAGTCCTGCCAGCAACGCAGCTTTGAGGATTTGGCCGAGAGACTTTGGCTCCACTATTTCTCAGCAGGCAGTTAGCAGCTGGCAGCAAGCAGCGAGAGCCTTCCCCCCTCCTGCCTTCTGCCTCTTGCCTACTGCCTATTTCTTCTAGTGGCAGGGAAAACCGGCCGCATGCCGCGCGTCATGGATGAACTCATGAACCAGATTCATATCGAACGCGGCCGGGCCTTGTACGAGCGAGAGAAGCAGCCCCTGATCGAGCGCCAGGGCGTAGAGCGAGAACAGGCCGAGCATAGTCAGGCCCGCGACCAGCCACCGCTCACCGAAAGTCCGAATCGCCTGTTCCATAAAAGCCTCCGGCCCCCTGCCGCGTGCCGGCTTTAACGCGCCGCTAAGCGCGCTTCGGGAGCAATTTGCGGGAATTTTTTCTGTGCCAGCGCCAGGCCGCCGAACAGCGCCGCGGAGTAGAACAACGCTCCGCCGATGGTGTTGCCGAAGAACGGGATGGCCGCGATGTAACACGCGATCAGACCCTCGACGGTCCTGGGATACAGCATGCCCAGAGTCCACTCGGCAAAGTTGCTGACGACAAAAAAGAGCGTCGCGGCCGCGAGCGCCGCCCCGGCCACGGGGAGAGGCGTAAGCCGCCGGCGCAAAGAAATTCCCATCCACACCACCAGCGCGAACGTCAGATAGATAACCGGCATCAACGGGTGAAAGCCAATGAGCAGATCGCTCAGCAGCATCGCCGCCAGCGGCAGAACAAAGGCCCAGCGCCTGTCCTCGATCTGTGCGCCGCCGAAGAGCGCCAGCGCCGTGATCGGATCGAAGTTGGGGGCATGAGGAAGCAGCCGCAGCGCGGCCGCGCCGAAAATCATTGTCGTCAACAACGCCATCCGTGGTTTCATCTCGAATCTCCTTGTTGATCCGGTTCTGGATGCGAGTTTTAACAGCTTTCTTCCCTTCTGACAACCATCTACGCGAACTCCGCTCAATAGCGGTAGATCAGACCGGCAAACAGGTTGATCCTGGGAGCGGGCACCAGGAAGGGCTGGGCTACTTTGATGCCGGAGGTCGAGTATTTTTGGTTGGTGAGATTGTTCACCATAAGATAGCCCGTGAGGTCCTTCCACCGATAGCTGACCCTGCTGCCAAGGACAAAATAGTCCTCCAGCTTTGTGAATCGATTGGGCTCGTCGTTGAGAAAAAATTGCCGCCCAACGTAGTTCCCCAATAAGGAGATCGTCAAATCTTCCACGGGGTGGAGGTTGATGCCGAGGCCGACGCGGTGGCGCGGCACCATCGGAAGCTCATCGCCCTTTTTAACCTGCCCCGACGACAAGAGCACGTCGGTCTCAAAGGTGGCCTTCGTCACGGTGTAGTTCAGAAAAGCGTCGAGCCACTTCCGGTAGCGTCCTTTGAGCGAAAGCTCGATGCCTTTTCTCACGGTGCTGCTGATGTTTTCATTTTTGCCGAAGAAGTTGACCGGGTCGGTGATCACAAAAAGAATCTCGTCTTTGACCGGCATGTAGAACAGGGCGAGAGAAGCCTCCAGCCAATCCGCGATCTTGCCCTTGGCCCCGAGTTCGAAGTTGCGGCTCGTCATCGGCGCGAGGTCGGGATTGGAAACGAACGGTCCTTGGGCAAAGATTTCGCTGACCGTCGGCATTCTGACTCCCGCGGAGTAGTTGAATGTGAAGCTCAAATCCTTGATGGGCGTAAAGACGAGGCCCGCTTTGGGACTTGCGCGGCGGAAAATTTTACCGCCGCTGAGCGTCGGGTCGATCTTGTCGGTAAAATCGTACCGGTCCCAGTCGTAGCGGACACCGCCGCTCAGAACCAGCGAGTCGAAGAGGTCGAAGCTGTCGGTGAGGTAAGCTCCGGCGACGTCCTCCTTGGTCGACTGGCGGGTAAGAAAGGAAAAGGCCGGGAAGAAAAGGCCGGAGTTGACGATGTCGAAGCGGTTGCGGGTATATTCCGCGCCGAGACTGAGCAGGTTCTTCCTGCCGAGAATGACGCCGTCGTGCGTCGCCTGGATCGTAGCGCCGCCGGAGGTCGTTTCGGTCAGGAGGGTGGAGACGCTGGAGAGGCCCCTGACAAACGACTCCTGGTCGTTCATCCTGACAAAGCCGTTCAGCGCGAGGGAAAAGCCCGCCGGCAGCTTCTGCCGGACATTGAGAGCGACCAGATGAAGATTGCTGTCCGAAAAATCTCCCGGAGTCAGGTTATCGTTATAGTCCCGGCGCAGACGGCTGGCGGGCAGAGAGCCGGCCTGCTTGAGGTGATCGTCGACGTGCGTGTAGGACAGGGTCGCGTCGGTTGTATCTTCATACTTGAAGCCCAGCTTGCCGAAAATGCGGGTAAGCCGCCCTCCCGACGCCTCGCGAAATCCATCGGTCAGCTCACGAGTTGTGCTGAAATAATAATCGAATTTGTCCAGCGGGAGCGGCCCATCCGAGGTGAAGGAATATTTCTGCCGGCCAAAACTCCCACCGCCGATCTCAAGTCCGACGTGAGGCTTGTCCTTGCGGCCCCGTTTGGTCCGGATGTTAATTACGCCGCCCAGCGCATTGCGCCCGAAAACCGTGGCCGTCCCCGGCATAATTTCGATCCGTTCGATATCTTCGATCGGGATGAGATCGAAGTTCGTCGAGTTGAAGTCCGGCTCGTTGACGCGGACGCCGTCCACGAAAACGGCGGTGGCCGGGACCGGCTGGCCGTTGAAGCCTCGGAAATCTATCGTCGGTTGAAACTCGTTGCCGATCTGATCGTAGAGAACGACGCCCGTTTGATACTGCAGGACCTCTTGTATGGTTTTCGCGCCGAGTTGCCGGATTTCCTCGGCGGTAATGACAATGACTTTACCCGGAACCTTGGATGCCTCCTCCTCGACGTCTTGGAGTCTGGTGGAGATCACCACGACCGGCGGCAGGCTCTCTTCCTGCCCCGGCTCGGCGGCATAGGCGAAAGTGGAAAGTAGGACTGAGATGAAAAAAACAAAGATCGAGAACATGGGCCCCTCCTTTTCCCGCGAAAGGGGAAGTGTTTAGGGCAGCATGGACCGGTCTCCTGGCTTAGGCTTCAAACCTACTTGCCGCGCCTTCCCATCCTTCGACTGAGCTCAGGACAGTGGCTTAAGGCGGCTTTCGTAGCCATCACAGTTGCGGGGCAGCAGGGGATTTCCCGCCCCTCACCTGCTCCCTCCCCATTTTGGATTTTGGATTGCCGATTTTGGATTAAGCGTTTCAATCTAAAATCCAAAATCTAAAATCGAAAATTGGAGGAGGGTGGAGGGAGGGGGAGTCACCCCTTTCCCGTACATCCACCTGCGGTTGATAAGATCGCTTCTGCTTGCCTCCTTAAAAATTGAGTTGGACGGTTAATCTTTGACTTCAGCCAAGCGAAACACGACCGGAATCTTCACCCAGCTCTCCACCGCTCTCTCGCCGTAGCGCGCCGGACGAAAAAGCCACCGCTTGAGAGCCTCCACCGCCGCCTGATCGAGCGGCGCGTAACCGGAACTGCCTTTGATTTCAATTTTTTCCGCCTTCCCTCCAACATTCACCAGGACACCGAGAGTCACGGTCCCTTCCCACCCTCCTTTCCTGGCCTGTTCGGGATAGGCCGGTTTGGGCGTGTGCGCGTAACTCACCCCGGCATAGATTGGCGTTACGCCCAGCCCTCCTCCGCCATGCCCATCCCCCGCTAAACCGAGTCCGTTGCCGGTTCCTCCCGCGCCGATTCCGCTCCCGCTTCCACCCGGTCCGGCCCCGCCCATGGAAAATTCCGACCCCGCAGCTTGGCCGCTTGCCGACGCGGAACTCATACTTGTTTCACCCGTGCCATTTCCGCTGGCGTCCGCCACCACAATCCCAACGTCGCTCACGGCTTCCAACACCGCCTGGGTCTCGACAGTCATCCGTGCCGAAGCGATCAGCATATCCACGCCGGCCCCGGCCGGCGCGACGGCTTCGTCTTTGACTCGCTCTTTTTTCACCGTACGCTGCTGCGGCGCTCTACTCCCCTGTGATTCCGCGCCGCCCCCACCACCCAGCAAAGTCGAACCATCACCCTCGGCTATACCCATTACGACAACCGGAATGAGCTCCTGTGGGCGCGGCTCAACGCCCGCCAGCGGCAGAAACAGGACTGCGGCGTGGAACATCGCAGAAATCAGCAGAGACGAGCAAAGCTTCATCGGAGCTTCTCATCCGGCCTCAACGAGAGTTGGAGGAAAAAAACGAGAACCTTTCTCTCTCTCCCGGAGAGGCCGGTTAATGCGCTCTAAGCAGGTCTCCTGGCTCTGGCTTTAATCTACTCGCCGCGCCTTCCCGTCCTTCGACCATGCTCAGGACAGTGGCTTAACTTGCGGCTTTCGTCGCCATTACAGTGGCGGGACCGCGCCGGATTTGCACCGGACTTCCCTGGAGCTTAGAGTGAAGAGCAACCTACACCGCGCAAAAAAACTTGTCAAGAATTTCTTGCGCCTTTACCGGATCAACCAGAAAACAAACGGAACGGTCGCCAGGGATAGAATCGTCGAAAGCACGACGATGGAAGCGGTGAGCTCGGAGTTGCGGGTGTATTTTGCGGTCAGAACGTAGTTGATCACGGCCGAGGGAAGCGAGCCGTAGAGCAAAATCACCTGGCGGTTGATTCCGTGGATGCCGAGCACGGCGACGGTCGCATAGGCCGCCGCGAAGCCGCCGACGACTCGTATCAGCGCGCCGGCCACCGAGTGGCCCCAGGTGACGGATTCGATGTCGTGCAGGCGGTAGCCCAGGCTCACCAGCATCAACGGGATGACGGAATAACCCAGCAGCGAGAACGGCTGGAAGATCGGCTCTGGAATCCGAATCTCGGCGACGTTGAACAGCAGCCCGGCAACGGCCGCATAGATGAGCGGGAGTCGGAAGGTCTCTTTCCATCCACCTTTTCCGCAGAGTAGGTACAAACCCAGCGAATGATGAAGCAGCGTCACGATCACATAGAATAGAGTCGCGCGCTGCAGGCCGGGCTCGCCGAACGCAAAGAGCGCCAGAGGAATCCCCATGTTTCCGGCGTTCATGAAAAGCGCCGGAAGCGTGAAGGCGGGCGATCGGAAGCGAGCAAACCTGCCGTACAGCCGGACGAGCAGCCCGACGCCCGCGACAATTCCCAACGCGCCGCTGAGAATGGCGGCGATGTCCACGGGAAACAACGGCTTGGTCGCTAGCGACGTGAAGACCAGACAGGGCGCGCCGAGATAAACGACGATTTCGGTGATCGGCTCAAGGCTGATTCTCTTGTAGCGCGCGAAGCAGAAGCCGACCGCAATCAGGATAAATACGGGGACAACGGGCGTGAGAGGTTTTAGTCCATCCAAAGCTGCCATGAAGATATTACCATCCTAACCGCCCGGCTGGGGATCTTTCGGAGGGCCGATGCGAGCCCTTCGGGATCTCAAATCCCAAATCTCAAATGGCAGATCTGAGATCTGAAATGTGCAATCTCAGATTCCGAGCGAAGCGAGGACATGTCGGCCCGGAGAGAGATTCCCAGTCGGGCTGACCGAAGATGGATCGCTTTCATCGGCCTGCTAAAGCGTAGCAAACAGCACAAGTGCCAACGCCTCGCTCATCTCCGCGACCGCGCCGAGATTTTTTCCCGAGACTCCGCCCATTCGGCGATGGAGAAAGTACCGGCACCCGAGCGCCAGGAGCGAAACCCACAGTGCGACCCAAAGCCCGACCCGCCGGGCGATCAGGACAACGCCGCACAGCAGCAAGGCGGTCGCGAGAATCAGCTGTTTGCCCTTGATGGCTTCGACATCGATTTGCCGTTCATTCTCTCCCGTAGAAGTCGAACCGTAGCCCAGCACGACCATCGCCCACCGCCCCATCGCCGGCGCCAGCAAGAGACCGGGGGCGATCGCTTCACCCATTACCTCGATAGCGCGAAATTTGAGAGCGACCACCACCACGACGGCCAGCAAACCGAACAGGCCCAAACCTTGGTCTATTCGCGAACCGGAAAGAGAGCCGCTGCTTATCGAGGCCAACCGATCCCAGCTGCTCGCTAGGTCGGCTAGAGGCTTGGCGCGCGTTGCGAATATGAGAATCGTGACCAGCACCACGGCTAAGATCTCCGAGGCGAGATAAGGGTCCAACAGGCGGTCCACCAAGACCAGCACGATCCCCAACAAAAATCCGATCAGCGGGAAAAAAGCGGCGGACCGGGCCACCTCTTGCGGCGCCGCCTCCCTGCTTCTCGGCCACGGAGCGGCCGTAAGAAACTTAAGGGCCGGTAGAAGTGAAAGCATCGTTCTCTTTTCCCGCACTCTCGCTCCCCTGTCAACAGCAGACCCGGCAGCGGGCCACCTTGACAATTGTTTAGGTATTAACTATTTTGGGGCGAAGTATCCGGTCGGTTAGGAGAAACACATGAAACTTCTATTCATTACCCCGCCAATGGGGAACTGGGCCCCCTGGGGCGAACGCCACTTGGCAACCAACGCGCTCCACGCCCAACTGGCTGCCTTCGTTCGCGAGAAAAAGAGCGCCGACGTGGAAGTCCTGGACTGCCGGGCTCTGGAGCTGAACGATGAGCAGATGTTCGAGGAGATCAAACGGCGAAAACCCGACGTGGTTTTCTTCGGTAACATGATCGCCGCTTCCGGCGGCGCGGCCCAGCTCACTCGCTTTCATGCGGCGATGAAACGCCTCAAGGAAATCGCGCCCAAAACCGTCACGGTCGGCGGCGGGTTGATGTACACTGCGATCCCGCAGAAGCTGATGCGGGAGAACCCGCAGCTCGATTTCGCGATCGTCGCCGTCTTCGGCGATTGCGAATATACGATGGCGGAACTTTTGGACGAGCTTAAGCAGCCCGCGCCGAAGTTAGCCGGGATCAAAGGGCTCTGCTGGCGCAACGGCGCCGAGGTCGTTCTTAACCAGCCGCGACCGCTCATCACCAATCTCGATGAGCTGCCCGCGCCGGCCTACGATCTGTTCCCGATGGACCGGTATTGTGGTTACTCCGTCATCCCCAACTACAACGAGGCGGTGACCTCGCGCGGCTGCGAAGGCGCGTGCCATTTCTGCTACGAGTGGTGGCTGGTCGATCCGCGGAGCCCCCGCGATTTCAGCTCGCACCGCACGCGCGGCGGCAAAAAGATCGCCGACGAGATGGAGCTGCTGCACCGAAAATACGGCGTCAAGGCGCTCACTTTCATGGACGACGATTTCAACTCCGACCGCCGGAAGATGGTCGATCTCGTCGAGGCGTTGGAGCAAAAGCAGCTCGACATGAGTTGGTTCTGCCTCGGGCGCGCGCAGAATTTTATCCGGGACAGAGACCTCATTCCGCGGCTGCGCAAGGTCGGAATGTATCAGGTGCTGATCGGCATCGACGGCGGAACCGACGAGGAGATCGCGGAGGCGCACAAGGGACCGATGAAAGTCGGCGTCAAAGAATTGAAGGAGATCATCGGCTTTCTGCGCCAGAACGACATCTCGACGGTGGCGACCTACCTCAACGGCTTCTGGGAAGACGACGAGGCGAAGATCCGCCAGCGCTTTCGCGCCGTCGACGAGATCGATCCTGACATTGTCATGATCCAGCTGCTGAACCCCATACCGGGCTCTCCGATCTGGAAGCGCGCGGTCAAGGAAAACAACATCGAGATCGACGACATGAGCCTCTACGACCTGGAGCACGGCGTCATGCCGACCAAATACCTGACCCGGCAACAGTTGGGACAGTTGACCGGTTGGGCTTTTCAAGCCTTTTACAGCAAGCCGGGGAGGATCGAGCGGATCTTGAACGGCTACAGCTCGCCCTATGTGAGGATGAAGTTTCTCTCGTTCAAAGAGAACGCGGCGAAATACGAAAAAGGCGCGGCTGAAGACGCCATAGCGATCTGACGTCGATTCAATACGACTATGGGACACGACGGACGCCAGCCCCTCTCGGGCAGAGTTGTTCTCATTACCGGAGCGAGCCGCGGTATCGGCGCGGCCGCCGCCAAACGTCTCGCCCGTTCCGGCGCTTCGGTGGTGGTGAACTACTTACAGAACCGCGAACGCGCTCTCGAGGTCCTCAACGAAGTGGAAAAAGAGGGCGCGAAGGGGATGGTCTTCCAGGCCGATGTCACCGACCCAGCCCAGGTCGACGACATGCGCCGCGCGGTGGAAAAGACGCTCGGCCAGGTCGACGTGCTCATCAACAACGCCTTTTTCCCCTTTGAGATTGCTCCCCTGCACCAGATCTCTTGGCATGGGTTCGAGGAGGCTACGCGCAAAGAGCTTGGCGCGCTCTACAACGGCATTCACGCTTTCGTTCCCGGCATGATCGAAAAGAAAAAGGGCAAGATCGTCGTACTAAGCTCCCGCCTGGCGCAGCAGCCTCTACCTCGGCTGGGCGCCTATGCCGCAGCGAAGGCCGCGCTGGAAGTGGCGGCAACGACCCTGGCTATCGAGCTGGGACCGTTGGGCATCACAGTGAACGTCGTCACGCCGGCGTTTACCTTGACCGACGCCTCTACGGTCATGTCGGAAGAATTCAAAGAGCGAGTCCGCAAGAGCCGGCCGATCCAGAAGCACCTCTACCCGGAGGACGTGGCCGGCACGATCGCCTTTCTCGCCGGCGACGAAACCAATATGATCACCGGCAGCAACATCCTCGTCACCGGGGGAAGCCATTTGCAGTTTTAGCCGAAAATGAAAAATGAAAATTGCAAAAGGCAAAGCGCAAAATCTCCTTGAAATCCGGCTCGAGTCTGTGAATTTCTGTTCCGAATCCTCATTTTACATTTTTCAATTTGCATTTTGCATTTTGCACTAGACCCAAAAAAATGCTTTCTCTCGACGAAATCGTCTCTAAGCTCAAAGAGATCGTCGGCCCCCGCCTGGTCTCGACCAACCCGATCGACAAGATCAACTACCAGCACACCCTCGCCTACGGCGCGTACAAAGCGCTGCCGGATGTGATCGTCAGGGTGGAGTCCGACGCGGCCGGCCATCACCAGGTCGCGAAGATTTTGAGCTTCGCCAACGAAAACAAAATACCGATCGTCGCCAAGGGCGGCGTCGGGATGGGGATCAGCTCGCCGCTCAAAGGCGGCATCCTGCTCGACATGCTGGGGATGGACAAGATTCTCGAAGTCAACCCGACGCAGCAATACGTGATCGCCGAAGGGGGCGCGAGCGTTTACGGCATTCACCACGCGCTGAGACTGCATGGATTGATGTTGCCGAACTACGGCACCTATGGTCCGTCGGTGGTAATCGGCGCGATGATCAGCAAGGGCGGGATCGGCTACGGGATGACGCGCTACGGCTGGATCGCCGACATGGTGATCGGCCTGGAAGTCGTGCTCGCCAACGGCGAGACGGTGCGCCTGGGCGCGCTCGCCAATCAAGGCACGACGTTCGGCCCGTTTCAGAAATGGATTCATCTTCCCGACCTGATGGGGCTTTTTACCCTCTCCGCAGGCGGGCTCGGCATCATCAGCAAAGTCTGCCTGCGCGCCATCGAGGGGCGAAGAGAGTGGCTGCACGACTACTGTTACAGCTTCCGGCGCGACCAGCTTGAAAATATCCAGGACGCCATGCTGGGGCTGGTCAAGGGAGAAATTGTCTACGACATCCATTTCGTCGATCGCTGGCAGTACCATTGGCCGATGGAAGACGGACTGTGCGACAAGTCCAAGATTCCCGACGACGCCTGGTTTTTTTTGAAGACGATCCTTTTCGCGCGCGACGCCGAAGAGCTGGCCTACAAAGAGAAGAGAATGAAAAAGATCTACCAGGAGCAGCGCGGCGTGGAAGTGCGGGAGATCGCGGAGAAGTCGATGGGCGCCAAGGCGCAGGAGCATGGCCTGCACGGCTGGCCCGATTTTCACGTTATGGGGCCGGACGGCTGGTGCAGCTCGGTCGTGCGCCACACCGGCATGTTCGCCGTGACTTCCAAGATGTACCCGATCGTTTTCTTAAAAGAGATGTACGATCTCGATGAGGCGGCGAAGCGTGAGTGCGGCCTGTGGGACGCGGAACATTCACCGCAGCACGACAGTTATGTGACTCGCGATCTGGCGATGAAAGAGGAGTATTTTGTCTTTTATAATCCTTACGACGAAGCCGATGTGGCGAAGCTCCGCAAGTGGATGGGGATGGTGGCGGAATTCAGCAACCAGCGCGGAGTCGTCTGGACCGCGCCGACGGTCAGCACCAAAGGACCCTATCCCTATCAACGGCTGACGAATCTGTACGATCTGGTAAAAGAGATCAAGCAGATGGTCGATCCGAATAATATTTTGAATCCGGGAACGCTCTCTTAGTAAAGGAGACATTTATGTCGGCAAGCAAAGACTATTCAGGCAGGCGATTGTCGCCGCAGGAGGCCGAAGCGGTGGTCGAAGATCTGAAGAAGTATCTGATGGGGCTGGCGGACCGGTGGCTCTTCAAAGGTCGGTTTCACACGGATTTGGCTAAGGGAACGTTGCCGATGGAGGCCATCAAAGTCTTTTGGCAAAACTGGTACGGCTTTGTGGCCGAGATCAACAACTTCCACGGCGTCGCCTACCAACGCCACCTGCCGTTCTTTAAGCGCCATCCCGAGTTGCAGAAACACTTCGCCAACCACGTGGCCGACGAGATGATCCATCCGACGCCGCCGGGCCATATCCGGATCGTGTTGGAGCAAGGAAGAAACTTCGGCCTGAAGGACGACGAGATGATCGAGTACGAGATGCTGCCGGAGTGCCGCGCGTTCCTGGAGTACTATCGCGGCGTGCTTTACGAAGGCACGATGGCGGAATGGTGGGCGTCGTTCTGCGTCGAAGAGGCGGTCGGCCATTGGGCCAAGTTTTTCGGCGGCGCGCTCCGCAAAGCCTACAAGATTCCCGAGGAGAAGATCGTTTACTTCCGCGTCCACGCCGAAGCGGATCTCGAAGAGCACGACGGCGTGATGGCGCACGCGGGGCTCGACTGGATGGTGCTGAGAAAGATTTTGGAAGAGGGTCGCGCCGACACCCGCCCCGGCTTCAGCCTGGAATATTGCCTGCGCATGGGCCAGGCCTACTTCGCCTGGTTCTTCGAAGGCGTCTATCAATTCGTGAACAAGGAAGGACTGTACAAACAGTAAAATTCTTCCCGGAAGTTGTGGTCCGAAAAGCCCTTGCGTCATTCCCGCGAAAGCGGGAATCCAGTCCTGGATTCCGGCTCGCGCTCGCGTGCGCGAGCTTGGCCGGAATGACGGTACCCTTTAAGGCGTGAACTAAAATATGAGTGATCCCAAAGAAAGCGACGCCCTCTCCCCTCGTCCCCTGATGCGCCTGTTGGGAGATTTCGGCAACAGTCAGATTCTTAACGCCGCCATCGAGTACGATTTTTTCAGCCACATCGCCCGCGGCTCTCACAGCTATGAAGAGATCGCCCGCGCGGCCGGAACCGACCCCAGGGCCACGCGGATCGTCCTCGATGGTCTCCTCGCCCTGGCGATGATCGAGAAGCGCCAGGGAAAATATTTTCTCACGCCGATCAGCGAGGCTTTTTTAGTGCGCGGCAAGCCATCTTACATGGGAGATTTTCGCCACGTCGCCCTGGCCCTCTGGGACGGCATGGCCCATCTCATTGAGACGCTCAAGACCGGCAAGCCGCTCAGCCGGATGGACACGAACACGGAGCTGGAGGTTTGGGAGAAGCTGGTTTTAGGGATTATTCCGATAGCTCAGCCGGTGGCGAAGGCGCTGTGCGATATCTTGGGCATCGGCGCGAAGCGGAACGGGCTGCGCGTGTTGGATATCGCCGGCGGCTCGAGCATCTTCGGCATGACGATTCTCGCCCGCGACCCGTCGGCCCAGGTGACCCAGCTCGACTGGCCCAACGTCAACGCCGTCGCAAAGAAGTTGAATTGCGAGCGCGGCCTCGAGGGAAAGATCCGCTTTATCGACGGCGAGTTCCGCAGCGCAAAGATCGAAGAGAACTCTTACGATCTCACGATCGCCAGCAACTTCTGCCGCTTCGAATCGTCGGAAGGCAACCAGGAGCTTTTCCGCGCCGCCTACAAGGCGCTCAAACCCGGCGGCCTGTTCGTGGTTAACGATTTTCTCCCCGACGAAGAACGCACCGGCCCAACGTTTCCTCTCCGCTTTTCTGTCTATACTCTCACCCACACGCCGGGAGGCGAGTGCTGGACTTTGTCCGAGTACACCCGTTGGCTCAAAGACTCCGGCTTCGCTTCAATCGAAAGCCACGCCGACATCCCCAACACCATGCCCGGAACGACATTGATCGTGGCGGAGAAGAAGTAAATCAGTCAGAACAGATTATAGAATTGCTCCTAACTATGAAATCGTGGAACGGGCTTGACTGACCGATTCGCTGAGAGATGGCGTCTCCCGCCAAACTCTGAGATAATCAGCCATCTGGTATGGAACAGGGACCGCCGCCCTCTGCTATTCCACCGTTTCGTCCGGATGGCTATTTGCCGAACGGCGTGCATGTGAGTACAGAAGCCGAGATCATCTTACGGTTTGGCTCATCAAGTCGTCGCCGGCGTCGATTGGCGGTACGGTTGCGCCGATGGATTGAGTTGGGACGGCAAATCGGAGCCATGCGATTGCTGGTAGATGGCAGCTTTGTAACGGCGATAGATGAGCCACACGATGTTGATACGGTCATCCTCCTGCCGCAGGATTTTTCTGGGCAGCTTGAAGAAGAGCATGCACCTGCGCTGGAACTGGAGGAGATGCTGTTGACTCGCCGGCCCGAAGAAATCTTTGCGGCAGAAGATGAAACCGATTGGGAGGAATGGGTGACGTTCTTTAGCCAGACGCGTGAGCCCGATAGCCGTCGCAAGGGACTTATGGAGGTGTGCTTATGATTGCCACCGTTGAGGAATACGAGAAGGCGCAACAGGAGTTGCGCCAGCTAGAGGAACGACTTTCCCGCTTACAGCAGAGCCATCCCCTTGGCGCGAAGGGCTTTACCAAAGCGGGGGTTAGGAAACTGATCGCCCGGCTACATGAAGAGCTTGCAGTGTATGAGGGCAGCCAAGAAAGCCACCAGGCCGATCCTTCGTAGCTGAAAAGCTGTCGCTGCAAGTCCGGATCAACTACCGCTAGAAAGTTTGTTCTGACAGCCTACGGCATCGAGAAGAGAAGCCGGAGGTAAAGATCATGGGGAAAGAAGTTCATTTTCACTATGACGGGGAAGCGGACGTGTTGTATCTCTCGGTAGGGAGACCTCAACGCGCAAAAACCGTCGAGATGACGGACGACTTCATTCTTAGATTGCATCCTAAGACGGCAAAGGTCGTAGGGATGACCATTATCGACTTCTCAAAACACTTTCCCGAGCTAAAACCAGCGCATTTCAAGGCTCCGCTTAACGGATCGTTCGATCCCGTGCAGGTCCTGGCGCAGGCCATGACACACCACCCCCGGTAGAAAAGCGCACCATTAGGCAAAAGAGGTGTGCAATGAAAACTCCCATCAAACTCCTCGATGTCGTGGCACTCACGGTAGACCTCCCTGAATACAATCTCTGGCGCGGCCAGGTGGGCACCGTGGTCGAGATTCTGGCCGGCGGCGATGCTTTCGAAGTCGAATTCAGTGATCGAGAGGGACGGACCTACGAGTCCGTCGGCCTGCGTCCGGACCAAATCATGGTATTGCACTATGAGCCCTTGCCTGCCCCGCCATCCTCAGCTCAGGAACCGGCGTAGGGCAAGCCTGCCTCAACATGAGAGCCGATACCCCAGGCACACCGACTAATCCACCCTCGCGGATAGCTCCCTACAAGGTACAGATATGAAAACGATCGATCTAGAGAAAGAGAAGATGGACTTAGCGGCTGTCATTAAGATCGCGCGCCGCGAGCCGGTATTGCTCCTGACCCCCGATGGCAAGGAGTTTTGTATCGCTGAAGCGGACGATTTCGAGAAGGAAGTAGAAGCTTTGCGAGGAAGTCAGGCTTTTCAGAGATTCCTTGACGAACGCTCGGCAAGCGCGGGAAGAATTCCACTGGAGGACATCGAGGCGGAGATTGAGAAGGAACTTGCGATGAAAGGGAAACCCGCCTGACGCGCCCCCTGCACCCGACGCCCCGCGGCGAGTGCTGGACGCTATCCGAATATACCCAGCGGCTCAACTCCGCCAGCTTTGCGTCAATTGATAGTCACGCCGATATCTCCAACACCATGCCCGGAACGACACTGATCGTGGCGGAGAAAACGAAATAAAGGCTTCCAAGAAATTCAGAGAAACCAAAGGCGTCAATCTGTGCCCTATCTCGCACCGCTTGAGGAAATTGGAAAACGATTTCGTAACTGGCAAACCCAGCCTTACCCTGCTAACCATCTTGTTTATTCCCAGGGCAAGAAGCCCGTATGATCTTTTTTGTCAGGCACAAGGGTCTTGTAGCCACAAAAAAAAGTCCGAGTGATGACCTTCCCGGACTCAACATCAACAACGACACTAATGCTGCCTGTATTTACCAATCGCCCTGACCAATGGGCTGTGTTAGTTGTAACCCTTCTCCCCTGCTTTTTTTCCTGCTCTTTGAGCGCCATAACTCTCTCTGCTCGTGCGGATTCACAATTGATATAACTTGGAAACTCCCCGAGAAGCATGGTAGCTGAGCTCTCTACTCCCGGTAGCCAGCCGCTCTTTCTGACGATTGTTTCTGCCCACAAAATTGTTTTGCATTCTTCTATTTCGCACAGGTCGACAAGGTCATCAGTGGACCGACTACGTTCTGATTTCATGGACAAAAACCAAAAGATTGCGGCACCAAGCACAACAATAATGACGAATAGCTGCTTAAGCATGTCAGTAATTCTCGTGGCGGTTCGTTTTGAAAAACGCCGAGATAGCTCCGATAACTTGGAGACTCCTTGCCACGATGCGTAGCCTAACCTACTCCGGCAAATTGTCTTTTTAAGGCGCGCTCCAAATAACCTTCCCGGCTTTGTCTATTATACTCATGGAAAAGTCTGCCTTCTTGTTAGTCAGTCCTGTGAGTCCCGCTTGGGTCTCGGTGTTAGCAATTACAACATTGGGCTTTCCGTGCTCATCCGCGAAGATTATTGCAGGCGACCCGTCCCTCGTTAGCCCAACTACTGCAAGGGGCTTCTCACCATTACCGTACAGAATGAGTCCTGCTGATTTCTCAGATGTTACTGCCAGACCGGCGCGCGCCTTGCCGTCAGCGCCGGCAAATGAAAGCCCGGCGGAACCATCGGTGTCCAATGACAGCAGGGCACGTGGGTTGCCACGCTTATCGTAGAGTGAGAGCATCGGTCGTCCTTGAGGTCCAACAGTGAGAGTTGCGCCAAGAGTTCCGTCTGTTTGGTTAAGGACGAGAAGCGGTGAGTTGTCGGGCGTGAATGTCAACGCGGCCCGGCCATTCCCTTTTGAATCCCTGAGGACAAATTTCTGTGCCTCAATAACCTCCGGGACCTTCTTAGGCAGGGCTTGCCCCATCAAAATTAAAGCCAAGACTCCAAATACCGTCGCTGCCCAAGTCCGCTTCAGGTTCGGGTTCCGGTGTTCGACGCGGTCCAACCTTTCCAACACGTTCTGTAATTCGGTCGTTTCCGTAGTCATGGCAATTTCTCCCGTTTTCTGTGCGACCACGCTCTGCTGTCCAAACGGCTGTGCATCTTCGCACCGCGAGGCAAGTAGGTCAAGAGCATCTTGGATTCATTTGTCAATAACGTTACACTCTAGTACCTGTTCGCAATGATTGTTAATATATTCATGCGCGACCCCTTGCCGCTTCCACATAACATTCGCCTTGAGACGGACCTTCGCAGCCAGTCGCAAGGCTCGCGGGCCTTGACTGCTCAGCCTTAACGGTTAGGCACCTATGATTCATTTTTACAGGAATTACGAGCCCATCTAGGGCGCTGTTACTTTGAAAACACAATGCCGCTTGACCACTACATCTCCCAGGTGCATCTCAAGAGATTCCATTCGCCGGCTCTCGGCAACCGAATGTACGCGATTCGCAAAAGCGACTTCAAACCTTTCACGCCAAAATCAGAGGATGTGTGTAGAATCCTGGATGGAAGCACGAACGCCTATCTGCGGGAAAATCGATCGATTGAGCAGTTCTTGAAGACAATCGAACCGAAGTACAACTCCGCTCTTGACAAGCTGATCTCCGAAAAGATCGACAGGGAGTGCATCTACACGGTCGCTGGCTTCGTCGCCTATGTCATTTGCTGCTCACTGGGTGGCATGCGCATTAACTGCGGGCCCCTCAAGAGCACCTTCGAAGCCACAGCGGTCATGATGGATGCTCGCGGGTTGATGCCGCCCTCTCCTGCCAAGCTAGGCGGTGCAAGCCTTACCGACTTACTGCGGGACGGATCCATCGAAGTCACGATCGATCCCAAATACCCCCAAGCGATCGGTATCGATTCGATCCTGAAGCTCGTGGCTACCTTTGGGAATTTCAAGTGGGAGATTTTGTACAACACCTTTGACGGTAGCCCGTTCTTCACGAGCGATTTTCCTGCCGCCATCGAGAAGACAGACGACCCACGCGTCCTGAATCGCATCGTTCCCCTAGCACCCAATCTTGCGCTTCGTATCATGCCCAACCGCACGCTCGATAAGAGCCGATTTGACCTTGATTTCGCGAATTTCAAATGCCACATGCGCAATATCAACCGCCAAGAGCTCGTAAAGCTAAACTGTTTAATTGTACGATGCGCCGAGGAGACTGTCTTCTATCGAGACGATCATCCATGGGTTCAACGCTTCATAGCCAAGAACCGGCATTACCGTATAGAACCGCACACAGACACCCTAACGACTCCTACCGGCAAGCTTATGGTTTCGACGCAAAGAGTTGTCGCCTGCACGTGGCCGGTTGAACCGAGAAAAACGAACACTAGATGACTCTCATTTCAAGCCAACTGGATCATCTGCCAGTAATCAAATCTACTACATGAACGTTCAAAGGCGAACAAAATGTGCCAGGAGTCTCTTTCAACGTGATCGAGGGGACTCTGGGCGGGCGAAGACTCAAGATTATTTTTCAACTTAAACCCGGCAATCTTGCCCGGATAATCACAGGATGGCCGTTCTGAATTCAAAAAGGAAAACTCGAAGACAACAATTTTCCGAAGAAGAGATCGACAGGGTTGTAGAATCGCAAGCTGAGGACGATTCAGCTTGGGAGAAACCGATTCATATTCGGAGAGCAAAACCGGCCGCTCTATCTCTTCTAGCCGTAGAGAAACGGTGCCAGGAACCTTTTATCTCCCTTTAGGTAGTTAGAGATGACCCGCAAAGAGCAGCCGAAATCGAGTTGGTCCGTCGTGAAGTCTGCGATCGCAGGCTTTGACCGAGAAGGGCTCGTGGGATTCATCAGAGACATGTACGACCTCTCGCCGAGCAACCGGCACTTTGTCGATGCACGACTCAGCCTCGGCCAAGACCCGCTTGTCCATTACAAAGAGGTCATCGCCGACTGCATGTACCCGGATGTCTTTCGCAATCGGCCGATTCAGATTTCTAAGGCGAAAAAAGCGATCAGCGAGTACCGGAAGGCCGCGCATAACGCGCGTGGGGAACTTGAGCTGATGATCTACTTCGTGGAATGTGGCAACCGATTCACGCTCGACTATGGCGACATAGACGAAGGATTCTACGACGCGCTCGTGTACATGTACGCCAGGGCGATCAAGGCCGCCAGAGATCTCCCTGCTCCGGAACAGCAATCATTCCGAGATCGGCTGCGGCAGCTCACCGAGTCGTCCGACGGGATCGGATGGGGATATCACGACGGTCTCTGCGATGCGTATTTTTCAGCGTTTCCGAAGGACGCCTAACATGCGGTCAACCGGCAATCAGATCCACGACGGGAACTTTCAAAGCGGCGGCAAGCTTCTCCAATGTTTCAAGGGTGGGGCGGTGTTTTCCGGCTTCGATGCGGGAGAGGTTGCGGCGAAGAGAACCGTCGGGCGCAGACACGACAATCTAAACAATCTTTTCTAAAGAATGCTCAACCCGCTTACCTGTAGACGTCGACGAACCGGCCTCTGCCTCTGCGAATCAGGTTTTTAAGCGCAAGCTCAATCTCTCTGTTGGTACGAGTCCCGCGGCGCGCTCTCGTGACAGCCTCAGTGGATGACGTGGCTTTCGAGCCTTTCCGAACTTTCCTCACTGCCGCTGCCTCCCCTCACTCCGGCCGTCTGCCCTCGCGGCTCATCGCCTGGATCAAATTTTCCAGGCTGATTTTTCCGGTAACCAGCCGCTCCATGTCGGAGGGGCTGGCCGGCAGCCGGCGCTCGCCGATGTGAAGGTCCCAGTGTAGGACCTGCTGCGCGGTGGGGAGATTGGCGGAAGTTTCCTCTGTAGCGTGGCGGATAAAAAACTCGCCGCCGCGGACGATTCCGCGGGCGTCGAGCCGGTTGGCCTTGCACCACTCCTGCATGTCTTTTACGGTCATGGCTGCTGCTCCGTCAGCCGGCCGAGGAGATGCTCCTTCAAGCTCGTATCGATGCCGTAGATGACCTTCCCCTTTTTCGGCCTGGGGTTGGGGTTGGTGCTCACCTGATAGAGAATCAGCCTTCCCTTCCCCGTATTGTTGAGCTGGTAGAAATATCCCGCGGCGATATGGACGCCCTGGTGCCGAGTCAGCCTGGGCTCCTCGCCGTCTTTAAGTCCTTTGATCGTGCACTCCCCTTCCACGACGAAGAAGGTGTGATCCGAGCCCGGATGGCAGTGCATCTCGTCGTTGACGCCCGGCTCGTAGCAGTTAAGCGCGATATGGCAGCGATCGCTGTCGGTCAAGCGCACGTAGTTCCTGCCGGTCGATTTGTCCCAGCGGGTCTGCTCGACCGCGTCGAGAGTCTGTATGCCCGTTAACTTTTCCATGCCGACCTCCCCAAAAAGTTTTTGATCAGCGCGTGTAGGTTCTCCTTAGCAAGACATCGATCACATTTAAAGAATCTCCGGAAAACTAAACTTTCTTTTTCCCAGCCGGCGCGCGCCGTTCGCCGCGATCACCACCGTATCGCCGCAGCGGATCGAATCCGGCGCCTCCGACGGCATCGCGCCCGGCTTGAGGACAAAGACGTTTCCTTCCACCAGCGGAATATCGAGGTGCATCGTATATTGCGCCGCGTTGTAACTCACATCCGCCTCGCCCGTCACCTGCGGCCGGTCTTCTCCTATGCCGCGCCCGTGAAGCAGCATGCCTTTGGGGATGTGGCCCGATTCCCGAACCAACTTTTGATAACGGCTGACGACCTCGCGGAAGGTGACGCCCGGCTTCATGAAGGCGACCAGATCGTCGAAAATCCTGACGCTCGTGTCGAACGCGCGCTTGAGCTCGGCGGGGATTTTGCCGAGACAGGCGGCCTGGACGGTTTGGGCGATATAGCCGCCGTATTTCGCCTCCAGCTCGGTGTTGATCATGTCGCCGGCCTGGAGCTTTCTATGCGGCGCGATGCGGCTGGCCCACGGCACGCCCTGCCCGGCGCCCCAGTGTGTCATCGAAGGGTAGTCGCCGCCGTTGGCGATGATCGTGTGCCAGATGGTAGCGACCATCTCGTTTTCCATCACTCCCACGCGCGCCTTCGCCAGCAGCGCCTCGACGACTCGATCGAGAATTCCCGCGGCGCGCTCGACGAAGGCGACCTCTTCCGCCCCTTTTATCGAGCGCGCATCCTGCAGCAGCTCGGTGGCGCTTTCGAATTGCGCCTTGGGAAAGGCTGTCTTCACTTTTTCCAACATGCCCGCGACGACGGTGCCCTCGGGCGCTCTGAGTAGCCCGCCCAGGCCGCTCACGCCGATGCGCGCTGTGTCCAGCTTCAGCTCCTTCATCCGGTCGATCACGGGCTCGCCCCAGGTTCTGCGCGTCGCGCGAATGTCTTTCACCCAGTCCTGCGCGATCGCCCACCACTCGACTTCGTTCGCGCCGCGTACAAAGGCGGTCACGTCCCCGTAGAGCGGAAAGACCGTGGCGATCTCGAACTGATGGCCGCCGATATGAGTGAGATAGCGGATGTCGGCCTGAAATTGGTCCCAGTGGCTCTGGTTCGGAAAACCGATAATCGCGTCGAGTCCGGCGCCGCGCATTAGCTCCCGGACCTTGCCCCAGCGCCGCTCCCGCTCCGCCAGGCTGAATTTGGGAAGGCCGAATCCTCTCTCGCCGCTGTTGATCATAATTCTTGATCGCTCCCCTCTACCGAATCTAGTCCTTATACGCAGCGGATAAGCCTCATTCAACCCCGGTGGAAAAACGGGGGGGGAGGTGCTAGGCTTTTTCTGTGTTTGGCAAAAGCCGGATTTCCCGTCTCACGCTCTCCACATCAGCGTTCTGATTGTCCCTGTCACGGGATGAGCCGATGAAATATTTAGCGATCTGCGAAGACGACCTGCTTTTTCAGTTTATGCGCAAGCTCGCCACCAAGCGCGGAGAGGTGCTCTTCCTCGTCCAGGAGGCCGAAGCGGCCCGGCGAATCAGGCGGCGCGGCGGCAGCAGCCAGTCGGGCGATTTGGCTGCCGATGCGACCTACGAAAAGGCCCATCTGGACCGGGTCAACCAGGTCATCCTGTTTATCAGAAGCCGCCAGTTGCGCGAGCAGGTTTACATGCTGTTACGAACGGCGAAACCGGAGATGCCGATCGTCTCGCTCTCCTCCGAGAAAGAGGCGACGGGAAATCACAAAGATCCGCTGCTGCGCCGCCTTCCGCTGGAGGACATGTTCGAGGAATTCTGCGCGCCGCAGCTGCTCGACACGATCAACCGGCGCACGGTGGAGCGGATCCGCTCACTCTTTCGTGAAAAGGACAAAATCCATATTCTGCTCCAGCACGATCCCGACCCCGACGCGATCGGCAGCGCCCTGGCCCTGCGCGAGTTATTGGGACGCAACCGCGCGACCACGCCCATCGTCACCTTCGGCGAAGTCACCCGGCCGGAAAATCTCGCCATGATTCGTCTCCTGGAGATCCAGATCGACCGCATCACTCATGAAGACTTGCACGCGGACGGCGCGAAGCTCGCCCTGGTCGATGTCCAGCCGCCCTATTTTCAGAGGCCGCTGGGGAAGGTCGATCTGGTAGTCGATCACCATCCCAAGCGGGCGCCGTTCCCGGCGCGCTTCACCGATCTCAGAACCCAGTACGGCGCAACCTCCACCATATTCACGGAATACCTCCGCGCCGCCGGCATGGAGCCGTCGCAGCGACTCGCCACCGCGCTCCTCTACGGCATCAAAAGCGATACGCTGTTCCTGGAGCGCGGGAGTCACATCGCCGATCTCGAGGCCTTTACCTTCCTCTACCCGCTCGCCAGTCGCGCCCTGATTACGCGCATGGAGCGGCCGGCGCTGCCGCGCGAGGATCTCGAAGCGCTCGGCCGGGCGCTCAGCCGCTTGCAGTTGGAAGACGGCGTCGCGGTGATTCATATGGGCGAGGTCAAGCGGGAAGACGTGATTCCGCAGATGGCGGAGTTCTGTCTCCAGATCGAAGGCGTGGAATGGGCCATCGTCTCCGGGCTCTCCGGCAACCGCGTGGTGATCTCGGTGAGAAACGTCGGCTACGTCAAAAGCGCGGGCGATATTATGAAGCGGCTGTTCGACGAGATCGGCAGCGCCGGCGGCCACCGGGCGATGGCGAAAGCCGTCGTGCCGCTTGACCGCTTCAAAGAGAGATTCGGCGAGGTGAGCGAGAAGGTGATCCGCGAGGCGATTGTGCCGCTGATCGCCGAGCGCGAGGAAGACCAGCCTCATGAATGAGACAAAGCGATCGGTCCGCGAGATCGATCACACCGCCGACCTGGGCTTCGAGGTCGAAGCCGCCGACCCGGCCGAGCTGTTCAAACTCGCCGGCGAAGCCTTGTACGGCCTGATCGCCGAAACCGCGGGGATCGAACCGAAAGAAGAGATCAAAATCTTGGCGACCGCGGAAAATTGGGAAGAGCTGCTGCACGCCTGGCTCTGCGAGCTGCTGGCGCAATTTAACCTTCGAGGATTCATCGGCAAGCGATGCGACATCACGACCATCGAACCGGGTCGCGTCGAGGGGATAGTCAAAGGAGAAGCCCTCGACCTCAAGCGGCACAAATTTCATACCGAGATCAAAGGCGTGACCTATCATGGGTTCAAGGTGTGGCAAGAGAATGACCGTTGGCGCGCGCGAGTGATCTTCGATGTCTAACAAAGTCCAGCAGGCAGTATGCAGTAAGCAGTAGGCCGTGAATTCCGGATTCTTGCTGCTTACTGCCTTCTGCCGACTGCCTACTTGTTTGAGCTAGGTGAAGCATGGCTGCAGAAGAAATCAAGGTCACCCGGGTTAACGACTACCTCTGGGAGATCCCGCGCCAGGGCGGCATGCGCGTGCCGGGGCGGATCTACGCGACGGAGAAACTTTTTTCCGCTCTTAAGGACGACAACTGCCTGAGACAGGTCATGAACGTCGCCCACCTTCCCGGCATCGTCGGCTATTCCCTCGCCATGCCGGACATTCACTGGGGCTACGGCTTTCCCATCGGCGGCGTCGCGGCGATGGATGTCGAGCATGGAGTAATCTCGCCGGGCGGTGTCGGTTACGATATTAATTGCGGCGTCCGCCTCGTGAAGACCAGTTTGGTCTTCAAGGATGTCCGCGAAAAAATTTCCCACATCGTCGAGGCGCTCTTCTCGCTCGTTCCCTCCGGCGTCGGCGCCGAGGGCGCGATCCCCAAGCTGTCGAAAGAAAACGAAAAGCGGCTGCTGCGCGACGGCGCGCGCTGGGCGGTGGAGCATGGCTATGGCCGCGCCGAGGACCTGGAATATATGGAAGAAGGCGGCCGGCTTGAGAGCGCGGATGCCGAGCTTTTGAGCGACCGCGCCCTGGAGCGGGGCTTAAAACAGGTCGGAACGCTGGGATCGGGAAATCATTTTCTCGAGATCGGTAAGGTAGAGGAGATCTATCTCCCGGAGATTGCAAACTCGCTCGGTATTTTTCTCGACCAGCTCGTCATTCTGATTCACACCGGCTCGCGCGGTCTGGGCTACCAGACCTGCGAGGATTTTCTCAAGGTGATGAATCAGGCGATGGCTACATACAATATCCAGCTCCCCGACCGCCAACTCGCCTGCACGCCGATCAACTCTCCTGAAGGCCGGAACTACCTCGGCGCGATGGCCGCGGCCGCCAACTATGCCTGGGTGAATCGCCAGGTCATCATGAGCTTGGCGGAGAAAGCTTTTCTGAAAGCCTTAAACACGAATCCGGCGGAGCTGGGTTTTTCACTGATTTACGACGTGTGCCACAACATCGCCAAAATCGAAGATCACGTCGTGGACGGCCAAAAGCGCCGGCTATGCGTTCATCGCAAGGGAGCAACGCGCGCATTTCCGCCGGGCCACGCGCAAATTCCCCAGGCTTATCAAAAAACCGGCCAACCGATTCTCATCCCCGGCGACATGGGACGCTATTCTTACCTCCTGGTCGGGACCGAGGCGGCGATGGAGAAAACCTTCGGCAGCACCTGCCACGGCGCCGGCCGGGTGATGAGCCGCACGCAGTCGAAGAAACAGAGCCAGGGGATCGACATCGATCAGGAGATGGCGCGTCGCGGCGTGGTCGCGCGCTATCACGGGCGCGGCACCATGGCCGAGGAGATGCCTCACGCTTATAAAGATGTCGCCGACGTCGTGGAGACGATGGACCTGGCCGGGATTTCACGAAAAGTCGCGCGTTTCCGGCCTGTGGGAGTGATCAAAGGATAGGATTGCAGGCAGAATTGACTTAGGCTGGCTGATTTGGTAGGGATAAAAAATCTGTTTTTCATGGGAGGATTCGATGACCTACATAATTGCTGAGCCATGCATCAACGTCAAAGACACCGCCTGCGTGGATGTCTGTCCGGTGGACTGCATCCATCCAACCAAAAATGAGGCTGAAGAGTTCGCCAAAGAAACCAAGCTTTATATCGATCCTGAGGAGTGTATCGATTGCGGCGCCTGCGAGCCGGTCTGTCCGGTCGAGGCGATCTTCGAGGAGGCGGCGGCGCCGGACAAGTGGAAGCACTTTATCCAGATCGACGCCGACTGGTATAAGAACAGAAAAAAGTAAGCGCCTCCACGACCGTCTCGCCGAAACGTAAACCAAGCTTTCGGACCAGGGCAGTGTCCCCTCGGACACTGCCCTATTTTTTTCATCTCGTAGAGCCTCCCGACCGTGCCTGAGCTTGCGCGACGCGCTCTCTTTGAACTAATGTGGTCCCATACCCGAGGAGTGAATAATATGGTTTTGGTCCTCAAAAATAATCAGATCGACGGCCTGGTGCCGATGGACGAGGAGATCGCGGCGATCGAAGAAGCCTTCCGCGAGCTGGGCCAGGGCGTCGCCATGAACTCTCCGCGGGCGCGCCTGCGCACTCCCTGGAGAGAAGCGGACGGGCAGTACTACTTCAACAACATCATGGGGCTCGTGCCGGGGATGAAGTCGATGGCGCTGCGGATCGACTCGAGTTTTTCCAAAGAAGTCCAGGTCGCCGGCGCGAAGCGGAGAGTCTATCCGGGAGACTTTGTCGGCCTGGTCTTCCTGTTCGACATGGACACTTGCGAGTTGCTCGCCATCATGGACGATCACGTGATATCGGCCATGCGCGTGGGCGCGACCAGCGGCGTGGCGACAAAGTATTTGGCGCGGAGAGACGCGGAAGTCATGGGGCTGCTCGGTTCCGGCGAGCAGGCGAGTACTCAAGTCACGGCGGCGCTCGCGGTGCGCCGGCTGAAGAAGATAAAAGTTTACAGTCCGACGCGAGCGAATCGTGAAAAGTTCGCGCGTGAGATGAGCAAGATGTGCGGGGTGGAGGTCGCGCCGGTGGCTTCCGCGGAGGAGGCGGTGCGGGAGAGCGATATCGTCACCGCCGCGACCAACACGGTGGAGCCGGTGGTGGAGGGCCGCTGGCTCAAAGAGGGGGCGCACGTCAACAGCATCGTCGGCGGCGACGGCTACCTGCCGCGCCGCGAGTTGGACGACGAGACGATCAAGCGAGCCGGGCTGATCGTCGTCGGCTACAAGCCGCAGATTTTCCTCGACCGCCAGGCGGAGTTCGCCGACCGGCTGGAGCGCGGCATGCTGAAACCGGAGGACCTCCACGAGCTTGGCGAGCTGCTCAACGGCAAGTGCCGTGGGAGGAAAGACGAGCGCGAGATCACGCTGTTTAAAAACAACACCGGCATGGGCATCCAGTTTGCGGCCACGGCGCGGAAGGTCTATGAGAAGGCGCGGGAGAAAGGGATCGGCACAGAACTGCCGCTGGAGCTGTTCATGACGCGGCGCGGTGACAAAGCCTACTCGCCGTAAGAGAAGTAACTTTTTCCAGACTTATGTCCGAGGTTCTTCTCAGAATGCAAGGTTCGCTTGTCCCAAAACCCCCGTCCGTCTTTCCCGCGAAAGCGGGAATCCAGTCTTCCTGGATTCCGGCTCGCGCCCGCTTTAGCGGGCTTGGCCGGAATGACGACTCTGTTGCTTTTCGGAACCCGAACACCTCCGGACTTATGTCCAGGGGTCTACTGAGCTATAAATCAAACAAGAGGATCAAAACATGAAAGAGTGGCAAGCGATTTTTTCGGAGGAAGAGCGCAAAGTCTACGAGAAGGCCGGCTACAAGGGCAAGCAGCCGTTCGGCCGGAATCCGGCGCTTTTGGTCATCGACATGCAGCTCGCTTTTACCGGCACGAGGCCGATGGAGATCATGGAGGCGATCGAGGAGTTCCCCACGAGCTGCGGCAAAGTGGCCTGGGAGGCCATTCCGAAGATCCGGGAGCTGCTCGACGCCTGCCGCGACGCCGGCGTTCCGGTTGCCTATTCGACCGGCGATCCGGATTTTAAAGCCGCGCTCGGGAACGCCACGAAGCGAACCGTCGGCGGAAAGGACTATCTGAAGCTCGCCGGCGAGTTTCCCGAGCCGATCAAGCCGGTCGAGGGCGAGTTTATTGTGCGCAAAGCGCGCGCGAGCGCGTTTTTCGGCACGCACTTGATCACCTATTTGTTGAGCAAAGGAGTCGATTCCCTGCTTGTCGCCGGCACAACGACCTGCGGCTGCGTGCGCGGCACGGTGCTGGACGGCTATTCCTACGGCTTTCCGGTCTTCGTCGTCGAGGAGTGCGTCTTCGACCGCTCGCGCACCTCGCACCTGGTCAACCTCTTCGAGATGAACGCCAAGTACGCCAACGTCATCCCGCTGGCCGAGGCACTGAGCTATGTGGAGGGATTGAAAACGCAAACAAAGGCGAGGGCCGCCCGCTAGCACATGAATCAACTTGACTACACCCAGTATCAAAAACACTCCACCTTCACCTTCCGTGGGGCGACCACGGAGCCTCCGATACTGACAATTCCTCCGTTAATTCAGTGCGCGCGGTCCGGTCCGTTGGAACGCTGATCATGGCATCGCTATTGCTCACACTATGGACGTGACTCGCGCAAAGGCGCAAGGGGCACCAAGTTTGAGAGATTAGAACAGGAGGTTTTCTTTGCGTTCTTGGCGTCTTGGCGCGAGGAATGATCCAAACTTCGTGTGCTTCGTGTTCTTCGTGGTGAGAGGATTTTAACCGCAAATGATGCCAAGGAGAAAAGACAAACTAAGGTAGCAACAAAATTTCGACATCTTCCGGCTGACTCTGCTCTGGCAGCAAGTTCGATGCGTAATTCCTCGGCCCGATCGGTTTCTTACCGGCCGGGCTTTTTTATTTGGAGGAGACGATGAGAGGACAATTTTCCATTTTTTCACTCGCAATTCTCACTCTAGCTTCCGTCCATCTCGCCGAGTCGCAGCAGCCGAAGAAAGTCCCGCGAATAGGTTTTCTGCGGGTTGCGCCGCTCGAAGATCCACTCACCGCGGCATTCCGGCAAGGCCTGCGCGAGCTTGGGTACGTGGATGGGAAGAACATCGCCATTGAGTACCGGTCCGCAGAAGGGAAAGGGGATCGGCTTCCCGATCTTGCGGCCGAGCTAGTCGGTCTTAATGTGGAGGTTATTGTCGTGGGTGGCGGGACCGGGCCAGTTCGACAAGTCCAAAAGGTAACTAATACGATTCCCATCGTTTTCACGCAGGTCTCAGATCCGGTTGGGGCAGGGCTCGTTGCAAGCCTAGCTCACCCAGGTGGCAATCTTACCGGGCTGAGCTCTGTTTCACAGGACTTAAGCGGGAAACGGCTCGAGCTACTCAAGGAAGCAATTCCGAAAGCATCCCGCATTTCGGTGTTGTATGATCCGAATGATCCGGCGAAGGTCGCTGAGTTCAAAGGTCTCGAGGTCGACGCCCGACCCTTGGGAGTGCAGCTTCAATCCCTTCAAGTAAGGAACCCCGATGAGTTCGAGAGCGCGTTCAAGGCAGCAACGGGGGCCAAAGCTGCCGCCCTCCTCGTCCTGCCAAGCGGTGTAACCAACACTCACCGGAAACGAATCGCAGAGCTTGCGGCGAAAAACCATTTGCCAACTGTGTTCGCTGCTAGTGAGTTCATGGACGCTGGTGGGCTCATTTCCTATGGGCCAAACTATGCCGACTTATACCGCCGTGCCGCCACCTATGTGGATAAGATTTTGAAAGGCGCGAAACCGGCGGACTTGCCCGTAGAGCAGCCGATGAAGTTCGAGTTGGTCATCAATCTGAAAACGGCGAAGCAGATCGGCCTGACGATTCCGCAGTCGGTGCTGTACCGGGCGGATAAGGTGATCAAATGAAAAAAAGTCAGGAGGCAGAAGGCAACAGGCAGGAGGCAGGAGGAAAAACTATGAACAGAAAAGTGATTATCTGCCTACTGACTATTGCTCTACTGTCTACTGCTCAGTTCGTTCAGGCGCAGAAGACAGGCAAAGTGGCCCGCGTAGGTTATTTAGATGCAGCAGGTGACGCGAGCCTTGTTTTGGGGGTCTTGCGGCAAGAGCTGAGCAAGCTTGGCTGGATTGAGGGGAAGAATATCACTATCGAGGCTCGCGATTCAGGGGAAAAACCGGCGAATCTTCCCGAGCTTGCGGCGGAGCTGGTTCGTCTTAAGGTTGATCTTATCGTGGTACCATCGACGGGCCCGGCGTTGGCGGCGAAGAACGCGACGGCCACCATCCCTATTGTAATGATGAACGTGGGTGACCCCGTGGCCGCGGGTCTGGTCGCCAGTCTCGCTCGGCCTGGCGGCAATGTAACCGGGCTCTCTTCCTTCAGCCCGGAGCTAGCCGGGAAAAGGTTGGAGGTTCTCAAGGAGACAGTGCCCAATCTAACCCGGGTTGGAGTTCTAAGACCGGCGCGGGGCGAAGGTGTAGGAGCAGACCTCCAGATGAAAGAGGTCAAAGCAGCCGCTCTGGCAATGAAGCTGACATTGCAAGAGATCGCGGCTGAACCCGAAGGTTTCCCGAATGCCTATCAAACTGCATTGCGTGAAAGGATCGACGCGCTTATCACGATTTCTAACACCCGGTTTCTCAACGCTCGAAAGCAGATCGTAGAGCTTGCAGGCAAATACCGGTTGGCCGCTATTTACCCACTGAAGGAGTATGTGGACGCAGGCGGCCTTATGTCCTACGGGACGGATTACCGTGATCTGTACCGCCGTGCCGCCGTCTACGTGGACAAGATTCTGAAAGGCACTAAGCCCGCTGATCTACCCGTGGAGCAGCCGATGAAATTTGAGTTCATCATCAACCTAAAGACGGCCAAGCAGATCGGCCTGACGATTCCGCCGAACGTGCTGGCGAGAGCGGATAAGGTCATCAAGTAATTTTAGATTTTCGATCGCGGATTTTCGATTAAGGAGAACTCCACATGCACGGAACATTTTGGAGCCGAGTCTTCTGCTCTGGTTCCGGGAGCAATCTAAAATCCAAAATCTAAAATCGGAAGGTCTAGGGAAACGCGAGGGTGTTCTTGAGGGCGCGCTCGACCTGTGCCAGGAGCGAGGGCGGCAGGCTTCCCAGCCGTTTGACGAGACGGCGCTTATCGAGAGCTTTGACCTGTTCGGTCACGGCCTTGGACGCGAAGGTGAGACGCGCGACACCCTTCGGGATGACCGTGTGACTGGGAGAGAGGTGGGCCGTGTTCTTGGTCAGTGGGACGACGACCACGAGTTGGCTGAATTGATTGATGCTATCGTTGGAGAGAACGATCACCGGTCGGGTTTTCCTGATCTCGACGCCGACGGTGGGGTCGAGATTGGCGACTACGACATCACCCCGCTTTACGCTGACCATCGGCTTCCTCCATCTCCAAGATCTCCCAGGCATCTTCGTCGCTCAATCGCCACTCGCTCAGCAGGTCGCGTTCTTCTTTCGCCTCGCGGTCCGAGCGCTGGGCATAGTATGCCGCGTAATCGCGCTCCAATTGTTTCCGTGAGACCGAGTCAAGGAAGGATGTGAGCATTTTGGTAATAACACGGCTGCGCCGCGTTTTCGGAATGAGCGCGTTGGCTCGTCTCACCAGATCTCGGGGAAGCGAGACGCTCACGACTTGGTACTGTCCTCGACTACTTGCCATGTCCGTGCCTCCGATGCGTTATGGTCTATTGTTAATAACAATATTCCATAGCTAAATCACTGTCAATCTCAAGCCACCTCAGCATATCGGCCTCGCGATTCCGCCGAACGTACTGGCAAGAGCGGATAAAGTGATCAAGTAATTTGGGATTTTCGATTTTGGATTTTGAATTAGGGAGCAAAAAAGCATAAAGAATATGATCAAAGGCCGTGGTGGCCGAAACCGGAGGCGAAGTGAAGAAAATCAAAGTTCTTGTACTGGTCGTGCTTCTCCTGGGAAATTCCGGCTTGACGGGTGCGCCCTCATGGGCGGCTGAAGGCATCATCTACAAGGCTGCCGCCGCTTCGGGTAATTACTGCCATCTGAAGTTTCCGGCGATTCGCCCTGACACTTTATATTCGGATCGTCCGGTGCTGCGGGATCCGAGCGACGGCGACATCATCGACTTTTACGGCCCGTGCGACTACGATCCTCTCGGTAAAGAGGAAATTCTACGCCAGAGGGCCGTGGAGAGGCGCGAACGCGGTCGACACATCGACTGAGGCAGCAAGCCTGCGGATATAGCGGGTAGGGACCCTAATCGAAAATCTAAAACCTGTACTGAGCCACGTCGAAGTATCTAAAATCTAAAATTATGATTGGTCCATGTCCGGCTTGACGCCGTTTTTAGCGCACTCTTCCTCGTACATCTTTCGGAGCGCCGCGTCTTCGTTGTCGAAGTCGATCTGATCAATGCCCCCCTCTTCCCGCTGCACCGCGGTGTTGGCGTGGAGCGCGACAAACTTGCAAGGAACATTGCCGGTATTGTAGTGCTGGTGCCAGGTCCCGGCCGGCGGACAGACCACGCTGCCTTCATGCCAGTCGTATCTCT
>JBGPGE010000009.1:0-66510 GCA_041483675.1 Binatia bacterium | reverse complement strand
TTGAGTGGTTATCTCGATGTGGACGCGCTGGAAAAAGCACTCAATCAGATCGTCGCGCGCCACGAAGTCTTGCGGACCACGATCGTAGCCGCAGATGGCATCCCGTTGCCGGTCATCGCGGACAGGCGAACGGTCGATCTGTCCTTGATCGACCTGCGACTCATGAAGGAAAAAGACCGCGATGTCGAAGCAAACCGATTAATCGGCGAGACGATACGCCGTCCCTTCAATCTGACTCGCGACGTTATGTTGCGGGTTCTATTGCTGCGATCGGCGGACCAAGAACACATTCTCCTCATTGTGAAGCATCATATCGCTTCTGACGGATGGTCGTCACGAATTCTTTGGCAGGAACTGACGGCTTTTTACCGGGCTTTCACCGCCGGCCACCCGTCGCGCCTCCGGGAGCTACCGGTCCAGTACGTGGACTACGCAGCTTGGCAGCGTAACTGGCTCAAGGGAGAGGTTTTAGAGAGTCAGCTGTCCTACTGGAGACAGCAGCTCGCGGGCGCGCCGCCTGTGCTGGCGTTGCCGACCGACCATCCCCGACCGCCGGCTCAGACCTACTGTGGAGCGAGGGAGTCCGTGATCCTTTCCAAGGACCTGACGGAGGCGCTCAAGGCCTTGAGCCGTCGGGAAGGGGCAACGCTGTTCATGACGCTGCTGGCGGCCTTTCAGCTCCTGCTCGGCCGTTACAGCGGGCAGGATGACGTTGTCGTCGGCGCGCCTATAGCCGGTCGAAACCGAACGGAGATCGAAGGGCTGATCGGATTTTTTCTGAACAACCTGGCGCTGCGCGCGGACCTTTCGGGCAACCCGAGTTTCAGGGAGTTGTTGAGCCGGGTGCGCCAGGTGGCTCTGGGAGCTTATACTCACCAGGATTTGCCCTTCGAGAAGCTGCTGGAAGAGTTGCGGCCCGAGCGAGACCTCAGCCGCACGCCGTTGTTTCAAGTTTATTTTAATATGAACGACGCCGAAGACCGGCTGGAACTCCCCGGGCTGACGGCGCAGCCCATGTCCTCCCTTGAGCCTCCGTCAAAATTCGATTTCACGCTCTATGTCAGAGAGCAAGCCGGCAAGATCCGGTTCAGTCTTGTCTACAACGTCGATATCTTTGAGCGCGACCGAATGGTCGAGCTGTTGGGTCAGCTCGAACATCTGCTGTCGCAGATCGCGGAGAATCCGGACCGAAGGATCAAGAGCTATTCTCTCGTCACTCCCGCCGCCGAGGGGCGCCTGCCGAATCCCGTTCAACGCCTGGATGACGCCTGGAAAGGCGCCGTTCACACGCGGTTTGCCCGGCAGGCGGAGAAATTTCCGGAACGGCCTGCGGTCGTAGATCGTTGGGGAAGCTGGAGCTACGGAGAGACCGATGCCCGCAGCAACCGTATCGCGCACTGCTTGCTTGCGAGCGGCATCGGGCCGCGCGACGTCGTCGCCATCTACGGCCATCGCAGCGCTCCGCTGGTCTGGGCCGCGCTGGGCATTCTCAAGGCGGGCGCGGCGTTTATGATTTTGGACCCCGCCTACCCGGCAGCGCGTCTGATCGAGTGTTTGCAGGCGGCGAAGCCTTGTGGCTGGCTTCAGATCGCGGCGGCCGGGTCGCTTCCTGACGCGCTGGAAAAATTTATTTCTGCCTCCTCCATTCGATGCCGCCTTGAGCTTTCCGCCGTCCGCGTCGCAGCGTTGGGCGACCCTCTCCTTGCTTATTCCACCGACGATCCCGGGATCGCCGTAGGGCCGGATGACTTAGCCTATGTCGCCTTCACCTCCGGTTCCACCGGCCGGCCCAAAGGCGTTCTGGGCCGGCACGGTCCCTTGTCGCACTTTCTGCCGTGGCAAGAAGCGGCATTCCATCTTGGCGCGTCGGATCGCTTCAGCATGCTATCGGGACTGTCGCATGATCCGCTGCAGCGGGATATGTTCACGCCGCTGTGGCTGGGGGCGACGATATTGATTCCCAATCCGGAAATCATCGGCACACCCGGGCTGGCCCGCTGGATGGCCGAGGCGCAGGTGACCTTCGCGCATCTTACGCCCGCGATGGCGGAGGTGCTGACCGAGACCGCCGCTCCTGATTGCCGCATCACATCACTGCGTTACGCATTTTTCCTTGGCGACAAGCTGAGACGGCGAGATGTAGCCAGGCTTCGACTCCTCGCCCCGGAGGCGGTCTGCATCGCCTCCTACGGCACGACGGAAACCCAACGGGCGGTGGGCTATCATGTAGTTCCTTCAGCGCCGCAACCGCAAGAGACCCGGGACAAAGCAGTTTACCCGTTGGGGCGTGGCGTGGACGATGTCCAACTCCTGGTCTTGGCCGCGGAGCAACAGCTGGCCGGAGTGGGTGAGCTCGGCGAGATTTACCTGCGCAGCCCTCACCTCGCCCAGGGATACCTCGGAGATGGGGAACTCACCCGGACGCGGTTTCTGACCAATCCGTTCACGGGCCTCGACGCCGACCGTCTTTACAAGACCGGAGATATGGGACGCTTCTTGCCCGACGGCGACATCGAGTTTCTCGGCCGCACCGACGACCAGGTCAAAATCCGCGGCTTTCGCATCGAGCCGGGAGAGATCGAGGCGGCGTTGAATCAACATCCCGGTTTACGAGACAGCGTGGTCGTTGCCCGGGAAGACTTTTACAGTTCCGAATCCGGACTGCCAATTGCGGAGGGTGGAGGCGAAAATCCAAAATCTAAAATCCAAAATCTAAAATCGGTAAGGCGTCTGGTCGCCTACGTCGTGGCGCAGCAGCAACCGCCTCCCACAGCCGGCGATCTGCGGGACTTTCTGAAACAGCGGCTGCCAGACTACATGGTGCCGTCGATTTTCACCGTGCTCGATGCGCTGCCAAGGACTGCTCACGCCAAATTGGACCGTGGGGCGCTCCCCGCGCCAGACGGGACGAGACCTGAACAGGATAATGCCCTGGTGGAGCCTCGCACTCCTGCTGAAACAGCTCTGGCGAAAATTTGGGCTCAGGTACTTCGGCTGGAGCGTGTCGGAGTGCATGACAACTTCTTCGATCTGGGCGGCCACTCCCTGTTGGCAACGCAAGTCATTTCGCGCGTGCGCGAGGCGTTTCAGGTGGAGATATCTCTGCGGAGTCTTTTCGAGACGCCGACGATCGCCGCGATCGCCGGCGTCATTCAGCAGGCCAAGGATAGCGGCGGTGAAGGCGCGTTGGCTAAAATAACGCCGATCTCCCGGCACTCACGCGGGATGAAGTCTCCTTTATGAAGATCGCGCACGGTTTCGAAGTCTTTCCCGCATCGTTCGCCCAGCAGCGGCTGTGGTTTGTGGATCAACTGGAGCCGGGCAGCTCTAACTACAACATCGCCCAGGCATTCAGGCTCAGCGGCCGGCTTCGGCCGGAAGCGCTCGAGCGCAGCTTGAATGAGATTGTACGGCGTCATGAAACTCTGCGCACCACGTTCGTGGAGAACGAAGGCGAGCCCGCGCAGATCATCGGCGCGCCGTCGCATCAGCCGCTCAACGTCATCGACCTTTCGGGGATTCCCGCCGTCGAGCGGGAGAGCGAAGCCGGACGATTGCTCGAAGCCGAGGCGTATCGGCCGTTCGATCTGGTCAAGGGACCGCTTTTTCGCGCGACTCTCTTCGGCCTCGACAAAGACGAAAATATTCTGCTCCTCGTCATGCATCATATCGTCTCGGACGGCTGGTCCATGGGAGTGCTCTACCGCGAGCTGTCGTCTCTCTACGAGAGTTTCTCCCGGAGCAAGGCCCCATCCTTGCCGGAGCCGTCCATTCAGTATGTGGACTATGCCGTCTGGCAGCGGGAATATCTCGCGGGAGGCATCATCGAAGCCGAGCTCGAATACTGGAAAAAACAACTCGCGGGGATGCCTCGTAGCTTGACGTTCCCAGGAGATTCCGATCGACCTGCCATTCCCAGCCGGCAAGCCGCGCGGCAATCATTCTCGCTGTCGAAGAGTTTATCCGATGCCTTGAGGGCGCTCGGCCGCCGGGGAGAGGCGACGCTTTTCATGACGCTGTTGGCGGCGTTTTACGTCTGGCTCCGGCGTTACACGGGGCAAGACGACATCGTCATCGGAAGCCCCGTCGCCGGCCGGAATCGCGCCGAGATCGAGGGGCTGATCGGTTTTTTCGTCAACACCTTGCTTTTGCGGGCCGACCTTTCCGGCGATATCACGTTTCGCGAGCTGCTTTCGCAAGTGCGAACGATGAGTCTGGAGGCGCTGACCAACCAGAACGTCCCTTACGAAAAGCTGGTCGCGGCGCTGCCCCGGCGAAGCGCACGCCTGGACGCTCTCGTCCAGGCCGCTTTTGCATTTCAGACCGGGACCGCGCCGCTGCGCCTCACTGGACTGACAACCAGCCGCATGAATATAAAACCTGGCGCAGCCAAGCTTGAGCTGACTCTTTTTATGTGGGACGAAGCGGAGGGACTCTCCGGCGCGCTGGAATACGACACCGGCCTGTTTAACGATCGCGCCGTCGCCACGATGATCGAAGATTTTCAGAAATTGCTGGAAGCGATCGTCGCGGATCCTGAGCGGCGCGTCTCCGAATTGGCGCCGGTGATCGCGCGGATGGTCAAACCGGATCAAGATCCCGATCTCTATGCGCGAACCAACTTGACCAAGAACCAGCTTCTGGTCTGGCTCGGACAGCAGCTCCAACCGGACATTCCTCTGTACAACGTGGCCTGCACGTTCGAGTTTTCAGGAAAGATCGACCCGGTCCACTTCCGCAAAGCGTTCCAAACGCTCGTCGATTCCAACGACGCGCTCCGCACCGTGATCGAGGAAATCGACGGCGTGCCGCGCCAAATAGTCTTGGACCGTTTTCCTTACGAAATGGAATGTTTGGATTTCTCGGCGGCCGCCGATCCCGCAGCCGCGCTCGAGGATTGGGTGGAGCGCCGCTGCCGCGTCCTGTTCGATTTGCGCGACCGCCTGTTCGATTCGGCGCTGATCAAAATCGCCGGGGACCGGTTCGTCTGGTATTGGAACCAGCACCACCTCATCACCGACGGCGCGGCCAATTTGCAGAACTACCGCCTCATGTCGGAGTTCTACGGCCGCGCACTCGAAGGCGGCCTGGAAGATGTCGTGCCGCTTCCCCGCTTTCAAGACTACGTCGAATACGAGCGCGTCCAGCGGGCTTCTCCGCGCCACGCCGAAGCCGAGGCCTACTGGAAAAAACAGCTCGCGGAGAAGGCCGAGCCGGTGAATTTCTATGGCCGAACACAAGCGAAGAGGACGGCGAAAGTCCGAAGACTCTCGGTCGATCTGGGCGCCGAGCGGACGCAGCGCTTGAAAAGGCTCGCCGCCGGCGAAGAGATTTCCGGCGCGACGGAACACGCGTCGGTCTTTAACGTTTTCGCCACAGCGCTTTTTGCCTATCTCTCCCGCGTCCATCGAAACCAGCGCTACTCCATCGGGGTTCCGTTTCAAAACCGGACCAAAGTCTTCAGCGACACGGTCGGCCTCTTCATGGAAGTTTACCCGTTGCAAATCGTCTTGGATGAAGCCGACACGTTTTGTTCGGTCATGGAGAAAATTCGCGCCGGGATGTCCGAGATCCGCGCCTTCCGCGGGGTTGCGCTGGCCAACTCTCCGGGCGACGGCTCCTATGACGTGTTGCTGAACTATCACACGGCGAGATTTCCCCGTTTTCACGGCATGGCGATGCGGCAGCGATGGATTCATACCGGATATGATAACGACGCTCTGGCGCTGCAAGTGCGCGACTTCGAGGACACCGGGAGCTTCGTTTTGGATTTCGATTTTCATTGCGACGTCTTCGACGACGAGCAGCGCCGCCGGGCCATGCGCCATTTTCTCAAGGTTCTGGAAAGTGTTTTGCAAGATCCGACCCAACCGTTGCATGAAGTAAGTCTTCTCACCCCGGAAGAAAAACAACGCATCGTGGTGGAGTTCAACCGCTCGACGTGGAAACCCCACGACGTGCAGGTGCTGCCGCGGCTCTTCGAGGCGCGGGCCGAAAAAACGCCCGACCGCGCGGCGCTTGCCGTCGAAGACCGGACGCTGACCTACGCGGCATTGAATTCCCGCGCCAACCAGGTTGCCCGCCATCTCCGATCTCTTGGAGTCGGCGCGGAAACAGTGGTGGCCCTGTGCGCGGAACCGTCGCCCGCGATGCTCGTGGGAATCTTGGGAATCCTCAAGGCCGGCGGCGCCTATCTTCCGCTCGATCCGCAGTATCCGAAAGAGCGATTGGACTTCATGCTTCAGGACGCGGGCGCCTCGTACCTCGTAACCGAGAGGAGATTGTCGGCCGCTTATCCTCATCTTGCCGGGATCGCCGCGCCTACCGTCGTCTATCTGGACGAGGACCGGGACATCATCGCGAAACAGAACGAAGAAAATTTCGACGCCGCAACCACGCCCGGCCACCTCGCTTACGTGATTTATACTTCGGGCAGCACGGGGACGCCCAAGGGCGTCATGATCGAGCACGGCGCGATCTGCAACCGCCTCCAGTGGGGCGCCGAATTCTACGGCTTGAACGAATCGGACCGTGTGCTGCAAAAATCCACGTTTGCCTTCGACGCTTCGGTGTGGGAGTTGTTCGAGCCGCTGCTGGCCGGAGCGCAGATCGTCATGGCTTCCGCCGGAGAGCGCCGCAACCTCGACGCCCTCGCGGCCTTGATGGCGCGACAAAAAGTCACCGTCGCCGAATTTGCGCCTTCGACGCTACGCGCGCTGTTGGAGGAAGGAAGCCTCGCTCGTTGCAAGTCGCTCAAACGCGTCTTCTCAGGCGGCGAGGCGTTGTCGGTCGACTTGCAGAATATATTTTTCAATCGGCTTGCAGCCGAGCTGGTCAACACCTATGGCCCAACCGAGGCTTCGGTGGATGTGGCCCATTGGAAGTGCACGGCGGGGCTCGATCAACGGAGCGTGCCGATCGGGCGTCCCATCGCCGGCATGAAAAATTATATTCTCGACTCGCGGCTTCAGCCGGTGCCGATCGGCGTGCCAGGCGAATTGCACATCGGCGGGGTCGGTCTTGCCCGCGGCTATATGAACTCGCCGGAGCTCACTGCGGAGAAATTCATTCCTCATCCCTTCAGCGATGAGCCCGGCGCACGGCTTTACAAGACCGGCGATCTCGCCCGCCACCTCCCGGACGGCAACATCGAGTTTCTCGGCCGCCTCGACGATCAGGTTAAAATTCGCGGCTTTCGCGTCGAGCCGGGAGAGATCGAGGCGGCGTTGAACCAACATCCCGGCGTGCGAGACAGCGTGGTCGTTGCGCGGGAGGCTGATGCGCAACAGCAACGTCTGATCGCCTACGTCGTGCCGAAACAGCAACCGTCTCCTACCGACGGCGACCTGCGCGACTTCCTCAAGTCGAGGCTCCCCGATTACATGATTCCTTCGAGCTTTGTCTCGCTGGATGCGCTGCCGCTCACCGCCGGCGGCAAGTTGGATCGCCGGGCGCTCCCGCCTCCCGGCTGGAGCAAGTCCGACGGACATTCGGGCTACGTGGCGCCCTGCGGAATGCTGGAGCAGCGGTTGGCGCAGATTTGGGAGGAGTTGCTGGCGGTTCGTCCGATCGGAAGCGAAGACAGCTTCTTCGATTTAGGAGGACACTCTTTGCTCGCGGTTCAAATGATGCACCGTGTCGAGCAGGCCTGCGGCGAAAGGCTTCCGCTCGCCGCCCTGCTTGCCGGGCCGACGATCAAGGACCTTGCGCAGGCGCTCGTCAAGCACCGTGTCGAGGGCGAGCGATCCCTGCTGGTTGAGGTTCAACCGCGCGGTTCCAAGCCGCCTTTTTTCTTCTTGCACGGAGATCTGAGAGGGGGAGGTTTTTACTGTTTGAACCTGGCGCGGTGCCTGGGCGAGGAGCAACCGCTCTATGCGCTCAGCCCGCATGGCTTAAGCGGCTCCGCGGTCCCGCAGACGATCGAGGCAATGGCGGCGTCTTATATTGAGATGGTGCGCGCCGTCCGGCCCGAGGGGCCGTACTTCCTGGGGGGAATGTGTAACGGCGGCGTCGTGGCTTTTGAGATGGCCCGGCAACTGGAACGGCAGGGGAGCCGGGTAAGCCTGGTCGTGTTGGTTGCGGCGGCCGCGCGAACGGCCCTTCCCAGGAAATTGCTTCACGGTCTGTTGGCGCGCGTCGGAGATTGGCTCGGGCTAGCGCCCGAGCAGCGACTGAGCCTGTTTCTCAAGTTTCGCTCTTGGGGGCACGGCGTCCGCGGGGTTTATCGCTACTGTTTTCATCGATCAAAAATAGGAGCGGGGTTCGCGCGCGGCCGGCCGCCGCCTGCGGCCGAAGGGTTGAGAAAAGCTCCGGCGGATTTCGATCCGATCATGCCGGATCCGGAAAATTACGAACAGGAGTTCAGCGAAAACTACCTTCGGGCGCTGCACGGGTATGTCCCAAAGCCGTACCCGGGACGGGTGGCGCTTCTCTGTCCGGCGAAAGAGATTCGGAAGCGCGAGCGAGATCCGACCTTCGGATGGGGCCGGGTCGCTTCTCAGTTGGAAATCCACGTGGTTCCCGGCGGCCATATCACCAGCATCACGGAGCATATGGAAAGCCTGGCCGATCGCGTGAAGGCTTGCTTGGAAGAGGCACAGGGGGCATGATGGACATCGCGCGGCACCATCGGTTACGGAAATAGTCGGTTCGGATATCGGGAGATTCCACATGGAGATGCTGCCGGCGGAACGGCTATTTCAGATGATCACCGGCTTCACCGTTTCGCAGGCGATCTACGTTGCGGCTCGGCTCGGCATCGCCGACTTGCTGAAAGAGGGACCGAAGGACGTTGACGACCCGGCCAAATCTGCCGAAGCGGCGCGCGGTTTACTCGCTGACGAAAGCGGGTCAGGCAGCGAAGGGAAGCGCTATGAGTGAACGGGTTTTCAAACTTCCGCCGGAGCAGCAGGCGATCCTGGATAAGTGTTTTCATCCGTCGGGCACCTTTGTTGAGTTTAAGAAAGAAGAAATCGAGCAGTCGATCCCGGAGCGGTTTGAGAAGATTGTACGGATCTACCCTGACCGGATCGCGGTCAAAACATCCAACCAAACCCTGACATACGCTGAGCTCAATGTAGCGGCCAACCGTTTGGCGCGCGCGATTGTGGCGCGACAAGGAGAGAAAGCCGAACCGGTAGGACTGTTGCTAGAGAAAGCTGCTCCGCTGATGGCCGCTATGCTGGGGGTGTTGAAGGCGGGCAAGTTTTTTGTGCTTTTGGACCCCGCGTTCCCGAAGGCAAGGATCGCAGCCGTGCTGGAAGATTCTCAAGCCAGGTTGGTGGTTACGGACCGGCCAAACGCTTCACTGGCTAGGGAAGTGTTGAACCATAGCGGGCTGATCGAAGTCGAATCGATCGATAGTCGCATTCCGAATGAAGACCTCCGGCTACAGATCTCACCGAAAGCGCTTGCTTATCTTATTTATACCTCCGGTTCCACGGGGAAACCCAAAGGCGTCATGCAGAATCATCGGAATATTCTCCATGACGCTATGCCGCGCACCAACGCGTACCGGATATCGAAGAGCGATAGACTCAGCCTTCTGGCTTCGGGCACGGCAACTGCCACCGGGAATATTTTTCTTGCTTTACTGAACGGCGCGACACTCTGTTCGTTTGATGTTCAGAAAGAAGGACCGGCGAGCCTGGCCGTTTGGCTTTTACGGGAAGGCATTTCATTTTGTCGGATCAGCTCGCCGCTGTTCCGTAAACTGTGTGAAGTTCTTACAGGAAAAGAATCATTTCCCGACCTTCGCCTGATTCAATTGGCAAGCGCGACAATTTACAAGTCGGACGTCGCGCTTTACAGGAAGCATTTTTCGAAGAATTGTATCCTCGCGACCGGCCTATCTTCCAGTGAAGCGGGATTCCACAGGGATTATTTGATCGACGACAAAACTGAAATTTCCGGCAACGAAGTGCCGGTGGGTTATGCCGTCGACGGCAAGGAAGTCTTGTTACTCGACGATACCGGAAAGGAGATTGGTTTTAACCAGGTCGGAGAAATCGCCGTGAGGGGTTATGTCTCGCCGGGTTATTGGCGCAATCCCGCGCTGACTCGAGCGCACTTCAAATTGAATCCAAACCTGGCGGAGGACCCGCTTTATCACAGCGGCGACTTAGGCCTCATGCTTTCGGATGGTTGCCTGATACACAAAGGGCGCAACGACTTTCGCGTCAAGATCCGCGGCTATGGAGTCGATATGACGGAGGTTGAGAAAATTCTATGTGACCATGCGGCCATCCGAGAGGCGGTGGTAATGGCACGAGCGGATGAATTAGGTGAAGCTCGTTTAGTCGCGTACTTTACTTCCCTGAGCCAACGCAGCCCCACCGTTAGCGAGTTGCGAGGTTTTTTGCGGAACAAACTCCCTGACTACATGATTCCATCGGCATTCGTGATGCTGGATGGGATGCCCTTATCATCCGCTGGCAAGGTAGATCGGTCGGCCCTGCCGGCTCCCGGCAAGTCTCGGCCAGAACTGGATACGCGATTCACCTTACCAAGAACCTCAGCGGAGGAAACCCTCGCTAAAATCTGGGCTGAAGTGCTAGGGTTCGATCAGATCGGCATTCATGACAACTTCTTCGATCTGGGCGGCCATTCTCTGCTGGCCGCCGAGATGATGCGCCGCGTCGAGCGGGCCTGCGGCGAGCGGCTTCCCCTCACCGTCTTGTTTACCGCGCCGACGATCGAAGGTCTCGCCCAAGCTCTGCGCAAGCAGCGAGTCGAAGAGGATCAGTCCCTGCTGGTGAAAATTCAACCGGGTGGCGCCAAGCCTCCGTTTTTCTTTTTGCACGGAGACCTGATGGGAGGAGGTTTTTATTGCTCGAACCTGGCGCGCCGGCTCGGCGAAGATCGGCCGTTCTACGCGCTGGTTCCGCAAGGACTCAACGGCTCCTCGGTTCCGGATACGGTCGAGGAGATGGCGGCGCTGTATCTTCAGATGGTGCGCGCCGTCCAGCCCGAAGGGCCGTATCTGTTGGGCGGATGGTGCAACGGCGGCACGGTGGCTTTTGAAATGGCCCAACAACTCAGGCAACAAGGGCAGCAGGTAAGCCTGGTGGCCTTGGTCGGGGCGTCGCCGCGCAACGATCCGGCCAAGAGATTGGCCCGCGGTTTGGCTTACGGGGTGGGAAGCTTGCTCGGGCTCGGTCCCAAAGCGAGATTGCGGCTGTTCTTTGGCTTGCGAATTTGCGGCAGATTCATCCGGCGATTTTATCCCTCCCGTAGATTCCGCCGCACACGTCGTGACAACGACCTCAACGACTTGCGTCATCGATGCTTCTCAAGCTATATCACAAAACCTTATTCCGGCCGGGTATCGCTTTTCTGGCCGAGCGAGCAAAGCTTCGGCAGTTCCAAAGACCCGACCTTCGGGTGGAGCCGCGTGGTTCCGCAGATCGAGGTTCAAGAGGTTCCGGGCGATCATATCTCGTGCGTCAAAAGACATGTGGCGGTCCTGGCCGATCGCATGAAGACCTGCATCGAAAAAGCGCAAAGGGAAAGCGTGTAAGCCGGACGCTCCCGAACTGGACTTTAGAACGGGAAGCGGCTATGAGAGCCATCGCATGGAAGCATCACGCAGCGGAATAGCAGCCGCCGGTGAGATGAGTCGCTCTTCGTCCATCCCACCGAGCGACTCCTTCGTCGAGTTTAGGAAAGAGGAGATCGAGCAATCGATCCCGGATCGCTTCGAGCAAATCGCAGCCGCGCACTCCGGCCGCCTGGCCGTTAAAACCAGTCGGGCTGAACTCACCTATGACGAGCTGAACCGGACGGCCAACCGCGTGGCCCATGCCCTGCTGGCGCGGCGCAGGAGCGCGGAGGAGCCGGTCTTGTTGCTGCTCGACAACGGCGCGCCGATGATCGCGTCGATAATCGGAGCATTGAAGGCGGCGAAAATTTATGTCCCGCTGGACCCATCGTTCCCGATCCTGAGAAATCGGGACATCCTGGAGGACACCGAGGCAGGACTGATCATTACCGACAGCCCAAACTTTTCCTTGGCCGAGAAATTGGCCGGCGGCAAACTGGCGTTAATCAATTTCGACGAGCTCGATCGCTCTCTATCCGATGAGAACCCGCGCTCGCGCGCCGCGCCGGATAGTGTCGCCTACATTCTCTACACTTCAGGCTCGACCGGAAAGCCCAAAGGCGTGCTGCAAAATCATCGCAACGTGCTCCACCTCATCATGCGGCATACCAATCGCGCCCGCATCGGCCCCGACGATCGGATCGCGCTGCTCAGATCGTTCAGCGTTCACGGCGGGACGCTCGATACATTCGTCGCCTTGTTGAACGGCGCGGCCATCCTGCCCTTCGACATCAAGCGGCAAGGGATGCGGGAGCTGGCCAAATGGCTGGCGCGCGAGGAGATTACCCTGTGCCGTATCGGGCCGACTCCGTTTCGCCATCTGGCGCAGGCTCTCGGCGAGGCCGATCGCTTCCCCAAACTTCGGATGCTCTCCTTTTCCGGCGAGCCGCTCCATAAGAACGACATCGAGCTGTGCCGCCGCTATTTTTCTCCCGATTGCATCTTAGTCAACTCGTTCGGCGCGACCGAGCTGTCGAGTTGTTGCGAGTATATCATCGACGGAACGACCCCAATCGAAGACGGCGCCGTCCCTTGCGGCACTCCGGTGCGGGACATGAAGATTTATCTACGCGACGACGACGGCAAGGAAGCGCGCCCGGGCGAGACCGGGGAGATAGCCGTGAAGAGCCGCTATCTGGCGCTTGGATATTGGAAGAGGCCGGAGCTGACGCGGGCGAAATTTCTGCCGGACGCTGAAGGGAGCGAGGAGCGTGTCTATCTTACCGGCGACCTTGGCCGGATGTTGCCGGATGGGAGGTTGCTCCACCTCGGGCGCAAGGATTTTCTGTTCAAGATCAGAGGCTACCGGGTCGAAGCGGGCGAGGTCGAGTCGGCGTTGCTGGGGCTGGACAATGTCAAAGAGGCGGTCGCCGTCGCGCGGGACGCGGCTGAAAATCCAAAATCCAAAATCCAAAATCCAAAATCGGCGGGCAAGCGTCTGATCGCCTACCTCGTGCCGCGCGAAGCCCCTCCGCCGGCGGCGACGGCATTGCGGCGCGCCCTCGCTGAGAAGCTCCCGGACTACATGATCCCTTCCGCTTTCGTGATCCTGGATGCGCTGCCGCTGACGCCGAACGGCAAGGTGGATCGGCGCGCTCTGCCGGAGCCGTCCGGATCGCCGCCCGAACTCGAGGCCCGCTCGGTGGCGCCCCGAAGCCCGACCGAGAAAACAACGGCGGAAATCTGGGCGGCGGCGCTGGGGCTGACGCAGGTCGGCGTCCACGATAACTTTTTCGATTTAGGCGGAGACTCGCTGCTGGCCACTCAAGTCGTTTCTCAAGCCTGCAAGGTCTTCCAAGTAGATCTGCCCCTCAACCGCCTCTTCGAAGCGCCTACTGTAGCGGCCCTGGCGGAGCAGATCGAAACAGCGCTGCGAACGGAACGGGATCGGAACGGTCCGGCGCTTAAGCCCGTTCCACGAGACACTAAGCTTCCGCTCTCCTTTGCCCAGCAGCGGCTGTGGTTTCTCGACCAGTTGGAGCCGGGAAATCCGGCTTATAACATCGCTGCCGCCTTTCGCCTTCACGGTTCCCTCCATATTGCGGCGCTGGAGCGAAGTCTCAACAAGATCGCGTGCCGCCACGAAAGCTTGCGCACGACCTTCGCCATGGCCGATGGGCAGCCGTTTCAGGTCATCGCTTCGGAGCTGACTGTAAGGCTGCCGGTGGCGGACTTGCAGGACTATCCCGAGAGCGAGCGGGAAGCCCGCGCAGAGCGGCTGATTGGCGAGGAAGCTCGACGGCCGTTCGACTTGGCGCATGGGCCGCTCTTGCGTTGCCATTTGTGGCGGCTGGCGCCGCAAGATCACATTCTGTTCCTCACCATGCACCACATTGTTTCGGACGGCTGGTCGATGGGGGCGCTCTACCGCGAGCTGTCGTCGCTCTATGAGACGTTCTCGCAGGGCAAGGCCCCGTCCTTGCCGGAACTGCCGGTTCAATACGCCGACTATGCCGTCTGGCAGCGCGGGTGGCTAGAGGGGAAAGCGCAGGCGAGTCAACTAGCCTACTGGAGACGGCAGCTCGCGGGCGCACCGCCCATGCAGGAGTTGCCGACCGACTATCCGCGGCCCTCGGTACAGAGTTACCGCGGGGGGCTGGAGTCCTTCCGCCTCTCCAGAGACCTGACGGAGGCACTCAAGGCTTTGAGCCGTGGCGAGAGCGCTACTCTGTTCATGACTCTGCTGGCCGCCTTTCAGCTCCTGCTCAGCCGTTACAGCGGGCAGGATGACATCGTCGTCGGCGCTCCCATCGCCGGCAGAAACCGCGAGGAAATCGAAGGGCTGATCGGATTTTTCCTGAACAATGTGGTATTGCGCGCGGACCTTTCGGGCAACCCTACTTTTAAAGAGCTGTTGAGCCGCGTGCGGCGGGTGGCCCTGGACGCTTACACGCACCAGGACCTGCCCTTCGAAAAACTGCTGGAGGAGTTGCGCCCCGAGCGAGACCCGGGCCACACGCCGCTATTTCAGGTCTATTTCAATATGGACGAGGTCGAACGCCGGCTGGATCTCCCCGGCCTGGTGGTCGAGCCGGTGTGGCCCCTTGAGCCTTTGTCGAAATTCGATTTTACGCTCTATGTACGAGAGCAGGAGGGGACGATTCGGTTCAGCCTGGTCTACAATGCCGATATTTTCAGCCGCGACCGGATGGTCGAAATGCTGGCGCAGCTGAAACACCTGTTGTCGCAGATCGTAGAGAACCCGGACCGAAGGATCAAGAACTTCTCTCTCGTCACTCCCGCCGCCGAGGGGCGCTTGCCAAATCCCGCGCGACGCCTGGATGACGCCTGGAAAGGCGCCGTCCACACGCAATTTGCCCGGCAGGCGGAGAAATTTCCGGAACGGCCTGCGGTCGTAGATCGTTGGGGAAGCTGGAGCTACGGAGAGACCGATGCCCGCAGCAACCGTATCGCGCACTGCTTGCTCGCGAACGGCATCGGGCCGCGCGATGTCGTTGCTATCTATGGCCATCGCAGCGCTCCGCTGGTCTGGGCCGTGCTGGGCGTTCTCAAGGCGGGCGCGCCGTTTATGATTTTAGACCCCGCTTACCCGGCAGCGCGTCTGGTCGAGTGTTTGCAGGCGGCGAAGCCCCGTGGCTGGCTTCAAATCGCGGCGGCCGGGCCGCTTCCCGACGCGCTGGACAAATGTATTTCTACCTCCTCCATTCGATGCCGCCTTGAGCTTTCCGCCGGCCGCGCCGCAGCATCGCGCGACCCTCTCCTTGCCTATTCCTCCGACGATCCTGGGATTGCCGTGGGGCCGGATGACTTAGCCTATGTCGCCTTCACGTCCGGCTCCACCGGCCGCCCCAAAGGCGTTCTGGGCCGGCACGGTCCCTTGTCGCACTTTCTGCCGTGGCAAGAAGCGGCATTCCATCTCGGCGCGTTGGATCGCTTCAGCATGCTATCGGGATTGTCGCATGACCCGCTGCAGCGGGATATCTTCACGCCGCTGTGGCTGGGGGCGACGATATCTATTCCAGACCCCGAGATCATCGGCACGCCCAAGCTGGCCCGCTGGATGGCCGAGGAGCGGATTACCTTCGCGCACCTTACGCCCGCTATGGCGGAGATGTTGACCGAGACTGCCGCTCCCGGCCGTCGCATCACATCGCTGCGTTACGCGTTTTTCGTCGGCGACAAGTTAACGCGGCGAGATGTAGCCAGGCTTCGACGGCTCGCCCCGGAGGCCGTCTGCATCGCCTCCTACGGCTCGACGGAAACCCAACGGGCGGTGGGCTACCATATGGTTTCTCCGGCGCCGGAACTGTCGGAGAGCGGGGAGCAATCGGCTTACCCGTTGGGGCGTGGCGTGGACGATGCGCAGATTCTGGTGTTGACCAAGGAACTACAGTTGGCCGGCGTGGGCGAGCTCGGCGAGATTTACCTGCGCAGCCCTCACCTCGCCGAGGGATATCTCGGAGACGAGGAACTGACGCGGGCGCGGTTTCTGACAAATCCGTTCACGGGCGTCGACGGCGACCGTCTTTACAGGACCGGCGATATGGGACGCTTCTTGCCCGACGGCGCCGTCGAGTTCGTTGGTCGCATCGACGATCAGGTGAAAATCCGCGGCTTTCGCGTCGAGCCGGGGGAGATCGCGGCCGCGCTCTGCCAACATGCTGCGGTGCGCGAGGCTGTGGTCGTGGCGCGGGAGGACCCTTCGACTTCGCTCAGGGCAGGCGCAGAGAATCCAAAATCGGAGAAGCGCCTGGTGGCCTACGTTGTTCCACACAGCGAGCAGGCCATCATAACCGCCGATGAAGTGCGCAGCTTTCTCACCGCGAAGTTGCCCGCCTACATGGCGCCCTCGGCCTTTGTGTTCCTGGACGCTCTGCCTCGCACTCCCAACGGCAAGATCGATCGTCGCGCGCTCCCGCCTCCCGACCGAGCGAAGGTTGACGGCCGTCCGGGCTACGCGGCGCCCACTCCTGGAACGATCGAGCCGCAGTTGGCGGAGATCTGGGAAGAGCTCTTGGGGATTCATCCAATCGGGACTCAGGATAATTTTTTCGACCTGGGAGGACACTCTCTGCTCGCGGTCCAGATGGCGCACCGGATCGAACAGATCTGCGGCGAGAGACTTCCCCTCGCCGCCTTGCTTGCCGGGCCGACGATCCAGCATCTCGTCCGAGCGCTGCTACGGCAGCGCAACGAAGGCCAGAGATCGCTGCTGGTGAAAGTTCAACCGAGAGGCGCGAAACTCCCCTTTTTCTTCTTGCACGGAGATATTCAGGGCGGAGGTTTTTACTGCCTAAACCTGGCGAAGTGCCTCGGCGAGGATCAGCCGTTCTACGCGCTGGCCCCGCATGGCCTGAACGGGTCAGCGGTCCTGGAAACGGTTGAGGCGATGGCGGCGTCTTATATTGAAATGATCCGCGCCGTCCAGCCCGAAGGCCCGTATTTTCTGGGAGGCATGTGCAAGGGCGGCATTGTGGCGTTCGAGATGGCGCGGCAGTTGGAGCGGCAGGGACAGCGGGTAGGTCTTGTCGTGATAGTTGCGGCGGGGGCTCGTAATACTCTTCCTCGAAGATTGCTCAACGGCATGGTTTCGCGCGCCGGTTCATGGCTCGGGCTCGAACCGCGCCAGAGATTGCGCCTGTTTCTCGGAATACGCGCCTGGGGACATCGCGTGCGGCGAATTTTCCAAGCCAACCACTATCGAGTCGATCAGGCGGTAACGTCAGCGCAAACAAGTCGCGATCCCGCTGTCGCCCGGCTGCACAATCGAGCGCTCGGCGGGTATCTCTCAAAGCCGTACTCGGGACGGGTGGCGCTGCTCTGGCCGGCGGAAGAACCCTTCGACCGCCGTCGAAATCCAACCTTCGGATGGGGCCGGGTCACTTCTCAACTGGAGATCCGAATCGTGCCCGGCGGCCATATTACCTGCGTCACAGAGCATTTAGAGACCTTGGCCGGGCACATGAAGGGTTTGTTGGAACAGGCGCAACGATGAAGCCGCCATCGCCCGCGACTCGCGATTCGGGGTCGGCTGTATGAGCGCTGCCGCCGATCCTTCGTGGAAAAGCCCGCCGGAATTCATCGATCTCTTACCCGACGAAGTCCACGTCTGGCGCGCTGCGTTAAGCGTCTCGCCCTCGCAGATCAAAGCGCTGGCGCCGATCCTCGCCGCCGACGAGCGCGAGAGAGCCGACCGGTTTCACTTCGAAAAAGATCGCGGAGCGTTCATCGCGGGGCGGGCCTTGCTGCGTATTCTGCTCGGCCGCTACCTTCACAAAGAGCCGTCTCAACTGGAATTCCACTACGGCGCCTCCGGCAAGCCGCGTCTTGCCGGCGAAGAGTCGGCCCTTCATTTCAACCTGTCCCACTCCCACAGCCTTGCGCTCTATGCCTTCAGCCGGGGCCGCGAACTCGGCATTGACGTTGAGCATATCAAATGCAACGCGGACGCCGAAAAAATCGCCGAACGCTTCTTCTCTGCTCAAGAAGTCGCCGTGTTTCGATCTTTGCCCGCGAGCGACCGAGAAAAGGCGTTCTTCGACTGCTGGACGCGCAAAGAGGCTTACGTCAAGGCGAAAGGGAACGGACTCAAGGCGCCGCTCGACGCTTTCAGCGTCTCCTTGTCTCCCGGCGAGCCGGCCGCGCTGCTCAACGTTCGAGACGACGCGGCGGAAGCTTCCCGCTGGTCGCTGCGCGAGTTGGAGCCCGGCCCAGGCTATGCGGGCACGATTATCGCGGAAGGAAACGAGTGGCGACTTAAATGCTGGGAATGGAAATGGCAAACCGATTCAAAGGCGCAAAGTTTTTAGTTTTGAGTTCTAAGTGTTGAGTTACCCCATCCCCCAACTAAAAACTAAGAACTGAAAACTTGAAACTGTTATACTGCTTCCCACAACACTTCCGCCAGGTGCTTGGCCTCGCGGCCGGTCAGGTGCTCGATCTGCTGGCGGCAGGAGATGCCGGAGGCCGTGTGTGATCTCTGTTTCACTCGGCGAGTCGCGGCTCCCCCGGCTTTACGGCTTGACGATAGCGTGGAGCGATGCTAGGGGTAAAACAATCCTCGAAACCCGATCGCCGTCGGGGCGAAGCGTTTGAACCGATCGAATCGCTCGCTGGAAAACTCGGTTTCGAGACCCGGCAGGCGCTCCGTTGCGGAGATTCTTGATGAGTTTGTTGCGACTTATCCTCCAACGAACGCCTCGCAAGCGCGAGGCGAAACTCCAACAGACCGCGGTCGATTCGCCTGCGACGCCTCGTCTACGAAGCGCAGGAATCTTGCTCACCTATAAGTGCTCCGCGCGCTGCCGACATTGCCGGTACGCTTGTGGCCCGCATAAAGGCGGATTGATTCCTCTTGAGAAGGCCGGAGAGTATTTTTCCGCGTTGAAGCGATTGGGAGTGCCGAGCGAAGGCATTCAGGTCACCGGCGGGGAGCCGTTGCTCTATGCCGGGCACCTGCGGAATATCCTGCGCGTTTTCCTCGAGATTTACGGCAATGCCGTCGGCGTTTTAGAAACCAACGGCTTCTGGTGCAGGGACGAGTCGCGTACTCGAAAAGTTTTGGACGTCCTCAAAGGATTAACGAGGCGTGTCCGTTTCAGCCGCGATGCGTATCATGCGGAGTGGGTGCCGGTCAGTTTCGTCGATCGGGGCTTTCGTCTGGCGTCGGAAGTTATCGAAGGCCGGCAGGCACAGCTCGGCAACAACGTCAGGCCCGTTGTAGCTCAACGCGTGGCCGAGCTTGTCAAGGCCGGCGGCCGGCGACTCTCCATGACCGGCAACGCAGCCTACGCGATCGCTCCCTATCTGCGGCAGCAACGCGCCGAGGCTTTTGGGGCAAAACGCTGTATGGATGAGCTTTTTACCCGCTTCGACTCGATCCATCTCGACCCTTATGGAAACGTTTTCTTCGGCAGCCGCTGTATCGGTATCCTAGCCGGGAACGCCGACCGCACGGAAGGGGGACTGGTGGAAGTTATTAGGAAAGCGCAAGACCCCGCAAGGTTCCGAGAAAACCCGATCGTCAAGGTGTTGGTCGATGAGGGGCCGCTCGGACTATTACGGCTGGCGGAGCGGCTCGGGTACAAAAGAGAGAAAGGGTATGCGAGTCCTTGTCACATGTGCCACCTAGTTCGGTCGCACCTTGTCTCCAAGGGTTATTTCGGAGACTTTCTCGGGCCGGAAGAGGTGTACCTTCCAACCAGCGACAAAGAGTTGGATCCGATGGTTCGACTCAAGGCGGAACAGCGGACCTGAAATCTAACCGGCGCCTTTTACTCATTCGAAGTTTCAAGTTACTTTCCGAGGCTTTCCCACAACACTTCCGCCAGGTGCTTGGCCTTGCGGCCGGTGAGATGCTCGATCTGCTGGCGGCAGGAGATGCCGGAGGCGACGACCTCGACGGCGGCGTCGGCGGCGCGCACGGCGGGAGCGAGACGGCGGTTGCCGATGGCGACGGAGAGATCGTAGTGCTCTTTTTCAAAACCGAAGGAGCCCGCCATGCCGCAGCAGCCGGAATCCACTTCCGACACGTCGAAGCCGGCCCAGTTGAGCGCTTCGACGGTTGGGGCGCTGCCGACCAGGGCTTTCTGATGGCAGTGGCCGTGGAGCAGCGCCTTGCGGCCGTTTTTCGGAAACTCGAGTGTGAGCCTGCCAGCCTGCCGCTCGCGCAGCAGAAACTCTTCCAATAAAAAAGTATGTTTGGCGACGGTTTTTGCCTCTTCGGTGCGCAGGAGATCGGGATATTCGTCTCTCAGCGTCAGGATGCAGGACGGCTCCAATCCGATGATCGCGATATTTCTGCGCGCGCACGGAAAGAGCCGCTCCACATTCCACGCGGCGTTGTTGCGTGCCTCCTCGAGCATGCCCTTGGAAATCATGGGCCGGCCGCAGCAGCGCTTCTCGGCGAGCGTCACGCGGTATCCCGCCCGCTCCAGAAAAAGCGTCGCGGCAATCGCCGTGGCGGGCGTGTTGAAATTGTTGAAGGTGTCGTGGAAGAGCAGCACGCTTCCAGCCTCGCGCTTGATCTCGGGGTGGTGCCCCTCGAACCAGCGCTCGAAGGTTTCCACGGCGAAACGGGGCAGCGGCCGCCGGGAATCGATGCCGGCGATCCACTTAAGCAGCCAGCGGGCCGGCTTCAGCTTCGCCATCCAATTGGAGAACGGAGCGAGACGCGATCCCCAGCGATTTAACCCTTCGATCCCGCCGAACAGCCGGTTGCGCAGCGGCAGGCCGTTGGCGCGGTAGTAGTGGTAGAGAAACTCGTACTTGAGCTTCGCCATGTCGACGTTGGAGGGACACTCGGCCTTGCAGGCCTTGCATTCGAGGCAGAGGTCGAGGACCTCGTAGAGCCGTTTTCCCTTGAACTCCTGCGCCGGCACTTTTTCCGAGAGCACGGCGCGCAGCGCGTTGGCCCGCCCGCGCGTCGAGTGCTCCTCATCGAGCGTCGCCATGTACGACGGGCACATCGTGCCGTCGAGCTTCTTGCGGCACTCGCCCATGCCGCTGCACATCTCGACGGCGGCGGTAAAACCGCCCTGTTGGCTGAAATCCAGCATGGTCGCCGGCATCCACGTTTTATAATGCGGCCCGATGCGGAGCGATTCGGTCATCGCCGGCGCGTCGACGATCTTTCCCGGATTCATCAGATTTTTCGGATCGAACGCGCGCTTGACCTCGCGAAACGCGCCGTAGAGCGCCGGGCCGTAAAGCCGCTCGTTGAAATGGCTCCGCGCCAGGCCGTCGCCGTGCTCGCCGGAGAGCGCGCCGCCGAATTCCATCACCAGCTCGGTGACTTCGCCGGCGATGGCGGTCATCTTTTGGACCTCGCTCTGTTCCTTGAGATTGATGAACGGCCGGATGTGCATGCAGCCGACGGAGCAGTGGCCGTAGTAGCCGGCCGTCGCGTCGTGGCGCGCGAGAATCTCCTGAAACCGCTTGATGAATTGAGGGAGCCTGGCCGGCTCGACCGCGGTGTCTTCGACGAAAGCGATGGGTTTTTTGTCTCCTTTGGTGCCGAGCAAGAGGCCGAGCCCCGCCTTGCGCACGCCCCAGACGGCGCGAACCTCTTCCGGCTTGAAGGCCTGCGTCGCCGCGTAACCGATATGCTTCGACTTCCGCAGTTCCTCCAACTTGTGAACCTGTTCCCTTACTTCTTCGTCCGTTTCGCCGGCGTACTCGACTATCAGCAGGGAGGTCGGATGGCCCTGGACGAAGCCCAGCCGTTTCGACTGGACAATGTTGCCGCGGGCGAGATCGAGAATCGTCCTGTCGGTCGATTCCAGCGCGTACGGCGCGGTCTCCAAAATAGCCTGCGCCGATTCGAGCGCTTCGATGTCGTCGTGAAAATGGATCACGTCGAGCGCCGTCCACTTGGGCTTTGGCACGAGACGCATTTTGGCTTCCACCACGCACGCGAGCGTTCCCTCGGAGCCGACGATCATGCGGGCGAGATTGAACGGCTGCGGCTTGACGAACTCGTCGAGGTTGTAACCGGAAACCCGGCGCATGATCTTGGGGTAGCGCGCGCGGATTTCGTTCTGATGCGTTTGCGCGAGCTGGGAGACTGAGCGGTAGATTTGCCCTTCCAGAGTTTTCGCCTTGCTCTTAGTCTCCAGTTCAGCCCCGGAAACGTCCTTGAGCGCGACTTCGCTGCCGTCGGACAGAAAGGCCGTCAACTCCACAACGTGATCGAGCGTCTTTCCGTAGGCGAGAGAATGGGCGCCGGCGGAGTTGTTGCCGATCATCCCGCCGATGGTCGCGCGGTTGGAAGTCGAAGTGTCGGGGCCGAAGAGCAGCCCCCTCGGTCTCACGTGCGCATTCAACTCGTCCTGCACCAGGCCCGGCTGGACGCGGCACCAAAGCTCTTCCTGATTCACCTCCAAAACCTTGTTCATGTATTTGGAAAAATCGAGCACGATGGCGTGGCCGACCGTCTGCCCGGCGAGCGAAGTGCCGCCGCCGCGCGGCAGGATCGGAACACTGAACCGCTTGGCGACTTCGATCGTCGCCTGCACGTCGCCTTTGTGGCGCGGGATGACGACGCCCACCGGCTCGATCTCGTACATCGAGGCGTCGGTGGAATAGAGCAGGCGCGAGTACTTGTCGAACCGGACTTCCCCCTTGACTCTTTTCCTCAGCGCGGCGGCGATCTCTGGGTAATCCTTCGGCATGGGGTTTCTATAGCATGTTTCCCTTAAGCTGACAGCAGGCAACAGGCAGGAAATTAGGACTGAGGTATGAGTGCTGAGGACTGAGCTCTGAGGGACTGAGGTAAGAGCGTCTGCCTTTTCTCAGCACTCAGTCCTCAGCACTCAGCACTTCTTTCGCTTTCTCGAAAACAGAATGAAACATCTCCCGTGTCAGCCTCCCGGTGAAAGTATTCTGCTGGCTCGGGTGATACGAGCCCAGCAGCGCGAGGTTGTCGCCAAGTTGAGCGACGGAGCCGTGGCCGAACGGCGGGCGCGGTTTGGGAATAGTCCCGCCGTTTTCCCGGTAGGCTTTCAGAAAAGAATCGAAAGCGATTTTTCCGAGCGCGACGACTACGCGGACGCGCTTCAACAGCTTTAGCTCCTCGACCAGATAGGGACGGCATCGCTCAAACTCCGATAACGCCGGCTTGTTCAGCGGCGGCGCGCAGCGGACGGCGGCGGTGATGTAGCAATCTGTTAACTTCAATCCATCGTCTCGACCAACCGACGTCGCCTGGCTGGAAAAACCAAACGCATGCAGCATTCCGTACAGCCAGTCCCCGCTGCGGTCGCCGGTGAAGATTCTTCCCGTCCGATTACCGCCATGCGCCGCCGGCGCGAGACCCACGATCAGCAGCCGTCCATTTGGGTCGCCGAATCCCGGCAGCGGCTTCGCCCAGTAGCGCTCGCCCTGATAACGGCGCGGCGGCTGCTTCGCCGCCTGCTCGCGCCAGCGAACGAGCCGCGGACATTTCCGGCACCGAACGATGGTTTGATTGAGCCGGCCGAGAGATTCCATCCGGTCACTTTGCTAACACAACGGTTGGAAAAGAGGAAGAATTGCCAAGGCGTTGCCGCGAGTACTTAGCTTCGATTAGCGCTTGACAGGTTTTTCTGCGAAGCGGATACTCATGCTTCGTTTGAGTTGATAGCTGAACGCTGACAGCTAACACATGAAGCTACGCTCGTACCTCATCGCGCTCGTCCTTGTCGCCGTCCTGCCGGTGCTGATATTCGGCGGCGTAATGATCATCCTGTTCTTCGGAGAGCAAGAGGCTGCCGTAGAGGACGGATTACTCAATACGGCCCGCGCTCTCTCGCACGCCGTCGATCATGAGGTCGGAGCATGGATGGGCAGCCTGAAAGGGCTTGCGACGTCCGAGCACCTGGAAGTCGGCGACCTGAGGCGGTTCCACGAGCAAGCCACCCGCGTGCTCGCTGCACACGGAGGGTGGGGTGCCATCGTGCTGATCGATCTCTCAGGCCAGCAGATCGTGAGCACGCGATTTCCCTTCGGGTCGCGCCTTCCGCGAGCAGGCGCTGCCAGTATCCTCAATCAGGTGCCGGAAACCGGGGAGCCGGCCGTTTCCGATCTCTTTTACGGCCCGGCTTCCAATCAATGGCTCATTGCGGTCGGCGTGCCGGTTCTCGCAAACGGCCGGCTCAAGTATGTGCTCACGTCGAGCGCTTCTTCAGCCTTCCTGACGCGTCTCCTGCAAGAGCAGAAGATTCCGCCTGACCGGATCGGAACGATCATCGACCGGAACAACCTCACGATTGCCAGGACACGCGATCTGGACCAACACCTCGGAAAAGCCGCAGCGCCTATATTTGCAGTCAGGAGCGGAGAAGCCGAGGAAATAGTATCGCACGGCTTCCTGCGGGAAGGAGAGCAAGTCGTTGCGGCACGTCACCGCTCAGTGCTGTCGGGTTGGACCGTAGGACTGGCGGCTCCGCTGTCGACGATCGAATCGCCGGTCTGGCGCTCCCTCCTGATCACTGCCGGCGTTGGGTTCGTCCTTCTTCTCAGCGGGATTCTATTCGCCACGATTCTCGGGCGAAAAATCGCCGCTCCCATCGCCGCGCTGGCGCAGGCCACGGGCGGCGAAAAGCAAGTTCAGGTTGCGCGCGACATCTTTCCTCGGATTTACGAGGTGGACCGCACGGCACAAGCGATCCGGGGTGCCGCTGACGCTCTGATGCGGAGCGAAGAGAAATTCCGCACGGCAGTCGAAGCAGCGCCCAACGGCATGATGACCGTGAACCGAGAAGGCACGATCGTTATGGTCAACGCCCAAATCGAAAAGTCCTTCGGCTATGCGCGCGAGGAGTTGATCGGCCGGTCCGTGGATATTTTGGTGCCGGAGCGTTTCCGCAGTAAACACAGAGAGGGGATGATGGGGTACTTCGCCCATCCCCAACCGAGACAATTGGGGGCGGGGATCGACCTCTTCGGGGTGCGAAAAGACGGGTCTGAATTGCCCCTGGAAATCCGCCTGAGCCCCATCGACCTTCCAGAGGGGCTCATGGTTTTGGCTACCGTCGTGGACATCTCTGAGCGCCGGCAGGCCGCGGCGCGCCTCCGGTTGCAATCCGCCGCGCTGGAAGCCGCCGCCAACGGGATCGTCATCACGGACAACCAAGGGACTATCCTCTGGGTCAACCCGGCATTCACCGCGCTGACGGGATACGACGCCGCCGAAGTCATCGGAGCGAATCCAAAAATTCTAAAATCCGAAGTTCACGACCGCTCTTTCTACGCAGACCTCTGGGCGACGATCCTGTCCGGCAAAGTGTGGCAGGGCGAGATCGTCAATCGGCGCAAGGACGGAACACTTTACACGGAAGATCAAACCATCACGCCGGTGCGTAACAGTCAGGGAGAGGTCACTCACTTCATCGCAATCAAGCAAGACATTACCGAGCGCAAGCGGGCGGAGAAGGCTCTCGATAGCCGCTATGAAGAGATGCGGGCCCTGCAGGACATCAGCCAGATCATCTTGACGTCCTCGGACATGAGCATGACTCTCGAAAAAATTCTGGATAAGGCCCTCTCGATCGGTTCATTCGACCTGGGCGTCATCCGTCTCTTGGATCCTGCGACGGACCTTCTCGAGCCGACAGCCAGCCGCGGCTATAAAAATCCTGAAAATATCGAGAGCCATCGCAAGAAAGCGAGAGATGACGCAAGCGGGGAGTTCTCCCTGCGGACGATGCAGCGGACGGGGCCGCGGGTGGAAGAAGACGTTCCCCAATGCGACGGGCTGCGCACCTGGAAGAAAGAAGGGGTCCGCTCGGCCGTGATCGTCCCCGTCCGCACGGAAAACGAGATCCTGGGCGTTGTTCAACTCGGAAGCCGCACGCCGCGAAAATTCAGTCCCGGCGACATCCATCTACTTGAGGCCATCGGCAACCAAATGGGCATCGCGGTTCAAAAGGCCCGGCTTCATGCACAGACGCAGCAAAACCTGGCGCGCATCCGCGCGCTGCACGAGATCGACCTTGCCATCACCTCGACTCTGGATCTCCGCACCATCTTGAATGTCCTGCTCGAAAAGACCGAACGCCTGCTCCCCTACGTCGCAGCCTCCGCTGTAAGATTGATAGAAAGAGAGACAGGCGAATTGATCCCGATCGTTTGCCGGAACCTGCCCGAGGAGGAATGGAAGGCTGCGACAGCCGCGGCTGCGAAGGAGGGTATCGTCAGACTGCTGGCTCAAGGCGATCACTCTCCCGTGGCGACTCTGAACGTTCAAACTCACGGCGGCTCGCTGGCGCCGGATTTTCTCCGCAAACACGGCCTGGCCTCCTCCTTGCGCGTTCCGCTGACGGCGAAGAATGAGGTCCTGGGCGTCGTCACGTTCTTCACCTCGGAAGAGCATGAGTTCGGCCGGGAAGAGATCGAGTTTCTCTCTACCTTGGCCGGGCAGGGCGCGATCGCGATCCAGAATGCCCAGCTCTATCAGGGATCAGTGCAGCAAGCCGACGAGCTGCAGCGGAGGACGCTGGAGCTGGAAACGGCGAACAAAGTGAAAGGCGAATTCCTGAGCGTCATGTCGCATGAGCTGAGGACGCCGCTCAGCGTCATCATGGGCTATACGGGCATGCTGAAAGACGGGATGTTGGGCGCGCTGAACCCCCGCCAGCAAGAGGCGCTTCAGAAGGTCCTCGGCCGCGCCGCCGAGCAGATCGATATGGTCAACGAGATCATGCAGACCACCCAGCTGGAAGCCCGCACGGTGAAACCGGATCTCCGTCCGACAGATCTGGGCGGGTTGCTAACCGGGTTAAAATCGGAATACGACACTACATTCGACAAACAGAACGTGGCCCTTCTTTGGGATTTTCCGTCCGAGCCGATTCGTATCGCCACCGACGGCCCGAAGGTGAGGCAGATATTGCAGAACCTCATCAACAATGCCCTCAAGTTCACGGGCCAGGGAACGATCACGATCTCAGCGCGGGTAACAGAAGGCAGAAGGCAAAAGGCAGAAGGCAGGAGTGAAGAAGAACAAAAAGGCAGAAGGCAGGAGGCAGAAGGCAAAAGGGAAGAGAATCCCTCTGAAACTCCTGCCTCGTGCCTCCTGCCTCCTGCCTCCGGGAGATGGGTGGAGTTGGGTGTTGCGGACACCGGTGTGGGTATCCCGAAGGAGAAGCTGGGGAGGATCTTCGACAAGTTCTACCAGGTGGACAGCTCCGAGACTCGCCTCTACGGCGGCGTCGGGCTGGGGCTTTACATCGTCAAAAAATTCACCGAGCTGTTAGGCGGACAGATCGACGTGGAGAGCGAAGTGGGAAAAGGGACGACGTTTACGGTGACGCTGCCCGCATGAAACGCGCCTCGTCGTTCGTATCTCGTCGTTCGCCGTCCAAGATGCGGGATGCGAGATACGGGATACGGGCTAGATGAGATGAAGCTGCGCTCGCACCTTATCGCGCTCGTTATCGCCTCTCTCTTGCCGGTGATTATCTTTGCCGGCGTGATGGTCTATGTCTCCTACCAGGGGCAGCGGGCCGATATCAACCGCGGCATGCTGGATACCGCCCGCGCTATCTCGCTTGCGGTGGATCGCGAGCTGGAGGCGTCGATCCGCACGCTCCAGGCGCTCGGAGCGTCTGAGCGTCTCGAACCGAGAAACCTAAAACCGTTCTACAATCAGGCTGCGCGAGTCCTGAAAACTCAGCCAGGCTGGAACGCGATCGTGCTGTTCGACTCGGATGCGCGTCTGGTGCTAAACCTCTTGCGTCCTTTCGGCTCACCCCTGCCAAGGGATCCTCCTTCCGACCCCGGAATAAAAAATACCATAGAGCTGAAACGTCCGCTCGTGTCGAACCTGTTTTCCGGCCGGGTCGCGGGAGAACCGCGGCTCGCGGTGAACGTGCCTGTCATTCGCAACGGAAAGGTCAAATACGTGCTCGCGGCGACCTTTTCCCCGGCGTTTCTGCGGAATATCCTGCAAGAGCAGAAACTCTCTCCTCCCTGGCTCGGAACGATCATCGACAGGAACGGGACGATCATCGCCCGGACCCGCGACCTGGAGAAGTACATCGGACAACCCGCGACGCCGACGTTTGTGGCCAAAGCCAGAGAGGCGGAGGAGATCGCGTGGTACGGCGTCACGCGCGATGGCCAGGAAGTTTTTGCGGGGCTGCACCGCTCGGCGTTGTCCGGGTGGACCGTCGGCCTGGCCGTCCCTCGGTCCGAACTCGACGCGCCCTTGCGCCGGTCTCTCCTCTGGGTGGTCGGTGGCGGAGTGGCGTTACTTTCTTTCGGCATCGCCCTCGCCGTAGTTTTTGCCCGGAGGATCACCAGGCCCATGCGGCTACTCTCCCATGGAGCCGAGGCGCTGGGACGCGGCGAAACGCCGAAGATTCAATCTTCTTCCATAAGGGAGCTGGATCAGGTTGCGCGCGAGATCGAATCGGCCGCCGTGAACCGGCGCCGGATAGAGCTGGCCCTGCGACAGAGCGAGGAGCGCGTGAGGACGATCATCGAGGCGGAGCCTGAATGCGTAAAGATCGTCGCGCCAGACGGCCGGCTGGTGGAGGTGAATCCGGCCGGACTCGCCATGCTCGACGCCGCATCGATGGAAGAGGTCCAGGCGCGCCCGCTGCTGGACTTTATCGGGCCGGAATATCGTTCCGCATTCGCAGATCTGCACAAACGTGTGATGGAGGGAGAGAGCGGCACGCTGGAGTTTGAGGCGATCGGGCTTAAAGGAACGCGTCGCTGGCTTGACACCCACGCAACCCCGCTGCGAGACGAAGACGGAAAGCCCGTCGCGCTGCTTGGGATAACCCGGGACATTACGGTCCGTAAAAGCGCGGAGCAGCAGACTCGACGCAGTCTCGAACGTATCGAGGCGCTCCGGGCGATCGGCCAGGCCGTCACCTCTTCGTTGGATCTCCGAAGCGTATTGCGCGTCCTGTTGGAGAAGATCGAGCTGTTCTTGCCGATCGCGACGGCAGGGACCGTGAGACTTCTCAACCGCGATACGGGAAGATTCGGGTTTCTCGCCTGCCGGGGGGTGGACCACAACGAGTGGAACAGGAGCCGGATCGGCGCAAAATCAAGGAAGATCGTCGCGACCAAGACACCGCTGGCGGTCCTCAATCTTGACGCGGATCCGCTGACCTACAACCGCGAGGTATTTCGCAAGCAGGGTCTGGTTTCCTATCTCGGGCTCCCGCTCATCGCTAAGGACGAGGTTCTCGGTGTCCTGGGCATCTACACGAACCAGGCGCACGATTTTGGCGCCGAGGAGATCGAGTTTTTCACTGCACTGGCCGGCCAGGCCGCGATCGCCATTCATAATGCCCAGCTCTACGAAGAGACGGTCAAAGCGAATAAGGTCAAAGACGAATTTCTGAGCATCATGTCGCACGAGATGAGAACGCCGCTCAGCGTCGTGACCGGCTATGTCGGGATGCTCAAGGATCGGCTGTTGGGCGAGGTCAACCCGCGGCAGGAAGTGGCGCTCCAGAAAGTGTTTCTTCGGGCCGGCGAGCAACTTGACATGATCAACGACGTCATGCAGACCACACAGCTTGAATCCCGGCTGGTCGCGGTGGAGCGGCTGCCGGTAAACTTGCAGGAACTTTTCGACCAACTAAGGGCGGATTATGAGGTCCGTGGGGTCAAAAAAGACGTCCAGCTTGTCTGGGACTACCGCGCCGATGCCGCACCGCTGATCACCGATCGGGCGAAACTGAAACAGGTCCTGCAAAACCTCGTCAACAACGCCCTCAAGTTTACGGACCAGGGGACGGTCACGATCTCCGCCGTTGTTCGTGACTCGTCGTTCGTCGTTCGTCGTTCCTCGGACGAGATACGAGATACGAACGACGAGATACGAAATACGAGATACGTGGAGTTGGGTGTTACGGACACCGGCGTCGGCATTCCTAAGGAACAGATCCAGAGCGTCTTCGAAAAGTTTTACCAGGTGGACAGCTCCGAGAGCCGGCTTTATGAGGGCGTCGGGCTGGGCCTCTACATCGTCAAAAAATTCACCGAGCTGTTAGGCGGACAGATCGAGGTGGAGAGCGAAGTGGGGAAAGGGACGACGTTTACGGTGAGAATTCCCTGCGCCGCGTAGCCACGTCCGCCAGCCTTCTTCTTTCGGAGGAGAAGGAGCGGTACAGACTCGATCTGAGCCGACTACTGGAAACTGAAAATGAAACTTCGCTCGCACCTCATTCTGCTCGTCGTGGGCGCCGTCCTGCCCGTCATGACCTTCGCCGGCCTGATGGTCTACGTGTCGTACCAACGGCAGCAAGAAAATCTCGCTCAAGGCATGATTGAGCGGGCGCGCGCGATCTCGGCCGCGCTCGATCGCGAGTTTCTGATTTCCATACAGAGCTTGAAGGTTCTCGGGGCGTCGACCCGTCTCGACAAAGGGCAACTGGCGGAGTTCTACGGCGACATGCAAGCGGCATTGACCGCGTACAGCCGCGCCTGGCAAAACCTGACGCTGGTCGATGCCGCCGGGCAACAACTGATCAACCTGCGGCGCCCCTTCGGCTCGCCTCTACCGCGCACCGCCAACCCCGAAGCCATCGAGCGGGTTCGGCAGAGCGGGGAAGCTGCCATTGCCGACCTCTCTTCGGGACCCATTACCGGCGCGCCCGCCATGGTCGTGCATGTGCCGGTTCTCAAAGATGGCCGGGTGAAGTACGTTCTGAATGCCGTCTTTTATCCGGCCCCGCTGACGGATCTTCTTTTGCAACAGAAACTCCCCTCGGACTGGGTCGCCACGATCATCGACCGGAACCATATTGTCGTCGCGAGGACGCGCGACGTCGAGAAATTCCTGGGCAAACCCGCATCCCCGACGTTTGCCGCTCAAGCCGGACAGAACCGGGAAGCGACCTGGCGCGGGACGACGCTCGAAGGATTGGCGGTGGTCTCCGCCCATCATCGCTCGGAGTTCACCGGTTGGACGGTGGGCGTCGCGATCCCCGTATCGCTGGTCGAAGCTCCCATGAGGCGTTCATTGCTGATGCTCGCCGCCGGCGGCATTTTGCTCCTCCTCACGGGCGTAGGACTGGCTCTCCTGTTCGGCAGGCGAATCGCCCGGCCTATCGCCGCTCTCTCTGCCGGTGCGGCGGCGCTCGGCCGGGATGAGCCGCCTGGGTTCGAGAAATCCCCGTTAGTCGAGGTCAACGAAGTTGCCCGAGCACTGGAAGACGCCGGGATCAAGCGCAAGCGGGCGGAAGAGGAGATCCGCGGACTGAACGCCGAGCTCGAGCGACGGGTCATCGATCGGACCACCCGGCTCGAAGCGGCCAACAAAGAGCTGGAGGCGTTCTGTTACACCATCTCACACGACTTGCGCGCGCCGCTCAGGGCCATAGACGGCTTCTCGCGGATCCTTGGCGAAAAGCATGCCGTCGAGATTTCCCCAGCCGCCCAACGCTACCTGGATCTCATCCACGACAACGCCCTGCAGATGGGGCGATTGATAGACGATCTGCTGACCTTCTCGCGCCTCAGCCGGGACGAAGCCAAGATGGAATCGGTCGCGCCCGCCGAGATAGCTCGCGCGGCGCTGGAAGCGCTGCGTCACGAGCCCGGCGCGGGCCGGGCTCAAGTTACGATCGACGATCTGCCTCGCTGCACCGCGAACCCAGGAATGCTCAAGCAGGTGTTTGTCAACCTGCTCTCCAATGCATTGAAATTCACGCGCCAGAAGAAGGAGGACGCCCGGATCGAGGTCGGCTGTCGCCGGGACGACGGCGCGCCGGTCTATTTCGTCAAAGACAACGGCGTGGGATTCGACATGCGATACGCCGGCAAGCTCTTCGGCGTTTTTCAGAGGCTGCATCGCGCGGAGGACTACGAGGGCACGGGCGTGGGGCTGGCGATCGTGCAGCGCGTCGTCCAGCACCATGGCGGCCGCGTCTGGGCGGAGGCCGCGATCGACGAAGGCGCGACGTTCTACTTTACCCTGCCTACAGCTCCAGCAATCCCGCCGGCGGGTTGATGATGATTCTGCGTGCGGCGAGGTCGATCTTCTCGATGATCTCTTTCACGATGGGGATGAGGTATTCCTTCGTCTCGCCTTTGACGACGTAGAGGTCTCCGCCGGGTTTGGGCCAGATGCGCTCGACGACGCCGATGCGCGCGCCGTTGATGTCAAAGACTTCAAGGCCGACGGCCTGATAGTAATAGTACTCGTTGGGCGCGAGCGGCGGGAGTCCGGCTTCGGTGATGGAGAGGGTGGCGCCGATCCATTTTTTGGCTTCGTCGATGCCTGCGACTCCGTCGAGCAGAATCGACAATCGGAGGCTATGGCCCTTGACGGCTTTGAGCCGCTGCGGCGTGGTGAGGCCGGCTTTTTCGAGGAGGATTTCCCGGTTGGGAGAGAGCGTGCGACTCTCAGGGTTGTAGAGTCTGAGCCGGAGCCACCCTTCGATGCCGTGAGTGGCGACAATTTCCCCCAAGGGGACCAAGCGCTCGGACACTTTGATTCTCTTTGGGGTCAATTCCCCGCAGCTTGCTGTGTAGTGGTGGTTGGTAGCACTGCCAGAGTCCGTCATTCCCGCATGCTTTTAGCGGGAATCCAGGCGAATTTCGGACTGGACCCCCGATTAAAACATTCGGGGGTGACAACTTGGGGAAACGTCATCCGAGGGCCTCTTGATACCCCGCAGCTTGCTGCGGGGTTATTCATTTGTGGAAGAGGGGAGTTATTTGTCTTCCACGATCTCCAGGACCACTTTTCGATTCGCCTTGGCGGCGGCGGCGTTCAGGATCGTGCGGATCGACCTCGCCGTTCTGCCTTGCTTGCCGATGATCCGGCCGAGGTCCTCTTTGGCGACTCTCAACTCCAGGACCGAAGCGGTGTCGCCCTGAGTCTCTTTGACCTCGACCGCTTCGGGGTTGTTGACCAAGGATCGCGCCAGGTATTGAACCAGATCCTTCATGGGCGAGGCTCCTCTGTTCGGTTGCGCTAGGCGCTTTTCCGCGACTTCTTAATCAATTCCGAAACCGTCTGCGACGGCTTGGCTCCGCGCTTGAGCCATTTGTCCACCTTCTCCCGGTCGATTTTGATTCCGCCCGCGGCGATCTTCGGGTCGTAGCTCCCCACCTGCTCGATGAACCTTCCGTCGCGGGGAAAGCGGGAATCGGCCACGACGATCCGGTAGTAGGGCTTCTTCTTTGTTCCATGTCGGCTCAAACGTATTGTTGCACTCATACTCTATCTTCTCCCTTGTGATTCAAATGGACTAGGCATGCGGCTGAAAAAGGCGCGCCCGCCCATCCGGTTCATTCGCTGCATCATTTTTTTCATCTCTAGAAACTGTTTCATCAGGCGATTGACGTCGGTGACGGTGGTGCCGCTCCCCTGGGCGATTCTTTTCCGCCGGCTGCCGTTCAAGACCGCCGGATTGCGCCGCTCTTGCAGCGTCATCGAGTTGATAATCGCGTCCACCCGCTTGATCTCCTTCTCGGCCTGTCCGAGATCGACTTTCGGCGCGAGCTTTCGCGCCCCCGGCACCATGTCCAGCAAGTCGCCGATCGAGCCCATCTTTTTGATCTGTTTCAACTGCGCCTGGAAGTCCTCCAACGAGAACTGCCCTTTGCGCATCTGTTGTTCCAGCCGCTCGGCCTCTTTGGTTTCGAAAGCCTGCTGCGCCTTTTCGACCAACGAGAGGACGTCGCCCATGCCGAGAATCCTCGCCGCCAGCCGGTCGGGATAAAACGGCTCCAGCGCCTCCAGCTTTTCGCCGGTGCCGCAGAAAAGAATCGGCTTGCCGGCGATCTCGCGCATCGACAACGCGGCGCCGCCGCGCGCGTCGCCGTCCGTCTTGGTCAGGATAATGCCGGTCAAGTCGAGCCACTTGCCGAACCCCTCGGCCTGATTGACGGCGTCCTGTCCGGTCATCGCGTCCGCGACCAAGAGGGCGTGTTGGGGATGGACCGCCGCGACGACCGCTTGTAACTCTTCCATCAGCTCGTCGTCGATGTGGAGTCTCCCGGCGGTGTCGATCAGCACGACGTCGCAGAACTGCCGCGTTGCTTCTTCCAAGGCGGCCTTGCAGATCGTGACCGCGGGCGTCTCGGGTTGTGAGTCGTACACGGGAATATCGAGGCTCTGCCCCAGGGTCTTTAACTGTTCGATGGCGGCGGGGCGGTAGATATCCGCCGGCACCAGGTAAGGTTTCCGTTTCTTCTCGTTCTTCAGATAGCGCGCCAGCTTGGCGACGGTGGTCGTCTTGCCGCTGCCCTGGAGGCCCACCAGCATCAACACCTGCGGCGGCGCGCCTTTCAGCTCCAGCTCCGAGCGTTCGCCGCCCAGCAGGCGTGTCAGCTCGTCGTGGACGATCTTGATGAACTGCTGCTCAGGGCTCAGGCTGGCCAGAACCTCTTCGCCGAGCGCTTTGGTCTTGACCGATTCGAGGAAGCTCTTGACGACTTTGAAATGGACGTCGGCTTCGAGCAGGGCGAGGCGCACTTCGCGGAGCGCCTCTGCGATGTGGCCTTCCCTGATCTTTCCCTGACCCCTCAGCTTCTTAAAGGTCAGCTCCAGTTTGTCGGTCAAGGATTCGAACATGTCGAGGTGGTGGCTAGGCTCTCAGTCTTTTTGTGGGGAAGAGCTACTTGAAAAATAGTCCTGGTCGGTGTGCAATGTCAAGGCGAGAAGAAAGCGCCCGGCCCCGTCTGTGGGAGACGGGCCGGGCCATGGCTGTGAGACAAGACTTACATCATACCGCCCATGCCGCCCATGCCGCCCATGCCGCCGCCCGGTGGCATATGGGGCATCCCGCCGCCCTTCTCTTCCGGCTTGTCCGCCACCATCGCTTCAGTGGTCAGCATAAGCCCGGCGATCGAAGCGGCGTTTTGCAGCGCGGTACGGACCACTTTGGTCGGATCGATAATCCCGGCCTTCATCAGGTCCTCGTACTCTTCTTTCGCTGCGTTAAAGCCGAACGCGCCCTTGCCGTCTTTCACCCGCTGCAGCGCGATCGCGCCCTCGACGCCGGCGTTCATGGCGATTCTCCGTAGAGGCTCTTCCAACGCCCGCTTTACGATGTTGACGCCCCATCTCTCCTCTTCAGGAACCCTGAGCTTCTCCAGGGCCACCGCGGCTCTGAGTAGCGCCACGCCGCCGCCGGGGACGATTCCCTCTTCGACGGCTGCGCGGGTCGCATGCAGGGCGTCTTCCACGCGGGCCTTCTTCTCTTTCATTTCGACTTCGGTCGCCGCGCCGACGTTGATTACGGCCACGCCGCCGATCAGCTTCGCCAACCGCTCTTGCAACTTCTCGCGGTCGTAATCCGAAGTGGTCTCGTCGATCTGAGCGCGGATTTGCTTGATGCGCCCTTCCAGCTCCGACTTCTTGCCGGCGCCGTCGATGATGGTGGTGTTGTCTTTGTCGACCACGATTCTCTTGGCCTTGCCGAGGTCCTGCAGCGTGATGTTCTCAAGCTTGATCCCCAGCTCCTCGGCGATCACTTTGCCGCCGGTGAGGATAGCGAGGTCTTCGAGCATCGCCTTTCTGCGGTCGCCGAAACCCGGCGCTTTCACCGCGCAGCAGTGGAGCGTGCCGCGGATCTTGTTGACCACCAGGGTCGCCAACGATTCGCCTTCGATGTCTTCCGCGACGATGAGGAACGGCTTGCCGGTCTTGGCGATCTGCTCGAGGATCGGCAGGATCTCTTTCATCGAACTGATCTTTTTCTCGTTGAGCAACAGGTAGGCATCCTGGATGACGACTTCCATCCTCTCAGGATCGGTGACGAAATACGGGGAGAGATAACCGCGGTCGAACTGCATCCCTTCGACGACATCGAGCGTCGTCTCCAGCCCTTTGGCCTCTTCGACCGTGATGACGCCCTCTTTGCCCACCTTGTTCATCGCCTCGGCGATGACGTCGCCGATGGTGGAATCGTTGTTCGCCGCGATGGTCCCGACCTGGGCGATCTCCTTGGGGTCTTTGGTCGGCTTGGAGAGGCCCTTCAACTCTTCGATCACGGCCGCCACGGCTTTGTCGATGCCGCGCTTGAGCGACATCGGATCGTGGCCCGCCACGACCATCTTGACGCCTTCGGAGAAGACCGCGCGGGCGAGCACGGTCGCCGTCGTCGTGCCGTCGCCGGCCACGTCGGAGGTCTTGCTGGCGACCTCTTTAACCATCTGCGCGCCCATGTTCTCGAACTTGTCTTCAAGCTCGATCTCCTTCGCCACGGTGACGCCGTCCTTGGTTACGGTCGGCGCGCCGAAGGACTTGTCCAAGACTACATTGCGCCCCTTGGGGCCCAAGGTGACCGTGACCGCGTCCGCGAGCACGTTCACTCCTTTGAGGATCGCCTCGCGCGCTTCCTGGCTGAATTTTAACATCTTCGCTGCCATCGTTTTCCTCCTAAAGTTTTAGACTGGTTACTTTTCGATCACGCCGAGGATGTCTTCCTCGCGCATAATAATATGTTCCTCACCCTCGATGTTGATTTCGCTGCCGGAATACTTGCCGAAGAGGATGCGATCGTTAACCTTGACATCCAACGGAATGATCTTGCCGTCTTCATTGACCTTTCCCTTGCCCACGGCGACGACCTTCCCCTCCTGGGGTTTTTCCTTGGCTGTATCAGGGATGATGATGCCTCCCTTGGTCTTCTCTTCCTCCTCGACCCTCTTAACGATAACACGATCTTGTAAAGGTCTGATCTTCACTTCTGTCCTCCTTTCAAAAATAGCCTAACCTGCGGAATTAATAAGAACCTTTATTCTAACGGCTGTTAGCCTGGAAATCAGACGAGCGGCTTGTATGTAAGCACTGTTTGCGAGTTGTCAAGGCGCCCGTGGCACTCTGTATGAGGGAGGGCCGATCTGAGCAGATATGTCATAGGCATCCGGCAAAAGCAAGCGGGGGCCCTGATCCGTCGATAAGGGGCGCTTGCTGCGTTGTCGCTTCGGGCTCGCATCCTCACGTACTCCCGATGTACGCTCCGGTGCGATCCCTCGCTCCGCCTTGCACCCGCCGCCTTCTCGACGGCCAGGGCTTCCATGGCTTGCGAACGTATCAACGAATTAGGACCGGGCTATTTCTTCTGCTTGCGCCGCTCCTCCTCGCGGTATTTCCGGTAGAGCACGTCCCACTCCCGGCTGCCGATCGGAACCGGGCGCGAGAGCGACTGGATTTTTTGCCGCACGACGTCGTCGATCCGCTCCTCGTGGCCGAAAAAACCTTCCAGCACGCTTTTGGTTTCGCTCAAGGTCCGCGCCTCGCTCGGAAAATCCGCCAGGTCCTGCTTCCACAGCCCGTCGATAATCAGGTGAGCCAGGTGGGAGATGCGATTTTCCGAAAGGCGGCTCATGGTTCGATCCTTCGACTATGCTCAGGACAGGTCTTCCTCACGGTTCGCTCTTCCTCACCGTGACCCTGAGCGACGTCGAATGGGTCACCATGACCCTGAGCAAAGTCGAATGGGTCATAACACGAACCCCCTTTTTTGCGCCAGCTTTTGCTTGATTAAGAGGAACATTTTGTAGGGGTCGGCCTCCCCGGCTTGTTTGACTTCCGCCGCGTGGCTGGCGAGTGTCCGGCGCGCCTCCTCCTCGATCGCCTCCTCTTCCTGGAAATTGCGGGTCACGATCTCGCTGATTTTCGCCCGAATCTTGGCTTCATCGGCTTTGAGAACGATCAGCTCCTTGGCCCGATAGGCGCGCCAAAGCTGGTCCGCCAGCCGGTCAACCAGTTCAGGCTTGATCTTCATGGTTCGATCCTTCGACTATGCTCAGGACAGGTCTTCCTCACGGTTCGATCTTCCTCACCGTGACCCTGAGCGACGTCGAATGGGTCATAGTTGTGGACAACTCTGTGGATAACGTTGCGAAAGACCTGTGAAAAGGTCCGGCGCAAGCTGTGCGTTCCCGCCACTTCATACTGTGCCCGGCAGGCGATGTCAATAACTCCGAGGGCCGGCGTTTTTAACGGCCGAAGACTAGAAACTACTTGTGCTAACAGGACTTTTTTGCGAATATGCGGAAAGCATGAACCTCCGAATGAGACGCGCGGCTGTGCACAACGGGGGCGCGGTTCACAGGCCCCGGCACTGGAGACGGTGAGTGCGGCTGCAAAAACCGGCAGGCCTCAAGCCGGGGGACAAGATCGGCGTGGTCGCTCCGGCGGGCGCGGTGGATCAGGAGCGGCTCCGGGCCGGGGTTGAGGCGATCGAGCGGGCCGGCTTTGTCGTTGAGCTTGCCGACGGGGCGCTGGAGCGCAAAGGCTACCTGGCCGGGGACGCGGCGAAGCGGGCCAAGGCGTTGCTGGACTTTTTCACCCGCGCCGACATCGCGGCGATCTTCTGCGCGCGCGGCGGCTTCGGCTCGGTGCAACTGCTCCCGCTGCTGGATATCGAGGCGATCCGCCGCCACCCCAAGATATTCGTCGGGTACAGCGACCTGAGCATCGTGTTGAACTGGCTCCGGCAGCGCTGCGGCATGGTGGCGTTTCACGGCCCCATGACGGCGATGGAGCTGGCGAGCGGCCTGGTGGGACGCAGCGCGGATTTTTTTTGGGGCACGCTCACCGGGCGGATGCGCCGTTGGCGGATCGAGCTGGGCGAGGCGGTACGGCCCGGCTCGGCGCAAGCCGAGATGGTCGGCGGCTGCCTCTCGATGGTCGTCACGACTCTCGGAACGTCGTACGAGATCGAGACCGCCGGCAAAATCCTCTTCCTTGAAGACATCGGCGAAAAGCCGTATCGAATAGAGAGAATGCTGACGCATTTGCAGATGGCGGGAAAATTGTCGCAATTGGAGGGGCTGGTGTTCGGCAGCTTCACGCAGTGCGAAGGCGAGGGGGATCGAGGGCTCCCGGAAATCCTGCGGGAGCTTTTCGCCGGCGCGCCCTATCCGGTCGTGACCGGCCTGGCCGCGGGCCATGGCGAGGAGAACCTGCTGCTGCCGTTCGGGGTCGAGATGGCGCTCGACGCCGAAGCGCCCGCGCTCAGTCTCGTGGAATCTCCCGTCGCATAGTTCACTGGAGGCCCAAGAATGATCTTTCATCCGGTCGAGGAGGCGTTCAAAGAAGGGGTCACCCAAGGGGTGTTTCCGGGCGCGGTGGTGTTGGTCGCCAAGGGCGAAGAGGTGGTCTTTGAAAGCGCCTTCGGTTTTCGCTCCCTCGTCCCGGAGAAGACGCCGATGCAGGTCGAGACCATCTTCGATCTCGCCTCGCTGACCAAAGCGATGGCGACGGCGCCGGCCATCATGCTGCTCGTGCGCGAGAAAAAAATCCGGCTCGACGACCGCGTCACCCGTTTTTTCCCCAACTTCGGAGTCTATGGAAAAATCTATGTCACCTTCCGCCATCTCCTGGCCCACTGCTCCGGGCTGCCGGCCTGGAAGCCGTACTACGAAGACATCGTCAAGGGCGAGAAGGCGGGCAGGATCAATTTCGTCGCCAGCCGCGCGGCGAAACATTATGTCTTCGAGCAGATCCACCGGGAGAAGGCGTTGAGCACGCAGGGGACGCAGGCGCTTTACAGCGATCTCGGCTATATCCTTCTCGGAGAGGTGGCCGAGGAGATCAGCGGTTGGGGCCTCGACCGCTATTGCCAGGACAAAATCTTCAAGCCGATGGGACTGCGCTCGACCTCTTTCGTCGACCTGACGCAGTTGAGGACGCGACGGCTCCAGCCCGTCCGGGAGATGATTGCGCCGACCGAGGAATGCCCCTGGCGGAAGCGGATGCTCTGCGGCGAGGTCCACGACGACAACGCCTACGCGATGGGCGGAGTCGCGGGCCACGCGGGGCTCTTTTCATCGGCGCGCGACATCCATCAATTTTTACGCCGCTTAAAAAAATGTCTGCGCGGCGACGATCCGCTCCTGACCGCGCCGATCGTCGAGGAGTTTCTCACCCGCGACCCGACCGTGAAAGGCTCGACGCACGCGCTGGGCTGGGACACGCCGTCGGCGGAGAACTCTTCCAGCGGCAACTATTTTTCTCCCAATTCGGTCGGCCATCTGGGCTTCACCGGAACCTCGATCTGGTGGGACCTCGAAAAAGATTGCCACATCATCTTGCTCACCAACCGCGTCCATCCGTCGCGCAGCAGCGACAAGATCAAGACCTTTCGCCCCTATATCCACGACTTGATCATGAAGTCGATTCTCCAATGAGCGAGCTCCCGCCGCGCGGGCACGTTCACCTGATCGCGGTGTGCGGCGTCGGCATGGCGTCGCTCGCCGGCCTGCTCAAGTCGCAAGGCTATCGGGTGACCGGCTCGGACCAGAACGTCTATCCGCCGATGAGCACTTTTCTCGCGGAGCAGGGGATCGAGGTGCTGTCCGGCTACAAGGAAGAGCATCTCGGCAACCGGCCCGACCTGGTGGTCATCGGCAACGCCGTGTCGCGGGACAATCCGGAGGTCGAGGCGACGCTCAGGCTGGGCGTCGATTATCTGTCTTTTCCGCACGCGCTGGGAAGATTTCTCATCGGCTCGAAAAGATCTCTAGTCGTCGCCGGCACGCACGGCAAGACGACGACTTCCTCGCTCATGGCCTGGGTGCTGGCCAAGGCCGGACGGCAGCCGAGTTTTTTTATCGGCGGGATGCCGGCGAATTTCGGCGGCGGATTCGGCAACGGAGACGGTGATTGGGTGGTGCTCGAAGGCGACGAATACGACAGCGCCTTTTTCGACAAGGGGCCCAAGTTTCTGCACTACCGGCCGGAGAAGGTGATTTTGACGAGCGTCGAATTCGACCACGCCGATATCTATCGAGACCTGGCCCATCTGAAAGAGGCGTTTCGCAGCCTCGTGGAGCTAATTCCCGCCTCAGGAACTCTGCTCGCTTGCAACGACTACGCGGCGGCGAAAGAGGCGGCGTCATACGCGCGTTGCCGGGTGAGCTTCTATGGCGGCGCAGAGCCGCGTGGCTGGGAGGCGAAGAATATCCGCGCGGAGGGCGGCGCCAGTTGGTTTGACCCGCACTACGACGGGCGCGCGGAAGGAGCGGTCAAGATCGCGCTCATGGGAAAACACAACGTGAGCAACGCGCTGGCCGTGTACGCGACGGCGCACGAGCTGGGGATCGACCACCGAAGCATCGGCGAAGCGATGGCGACTTTTCAGGGTGTAAAGCGAAGGCAGGAGTTCAAAGGCGAGATTCGCGGGATTACCGTCCTCGACGATTTCGCCCACCATCCCACGGCGGTGAGAGAGACGATCGAGGCCGTGCGTAGCGCGTATCCCGCTCGAAGAATCTGGGCGGTCTTCGAGCCGCGAAGCAACACCAGCCGGCGGCGCATCTTCGCGCGCGAATTTCCGCAAGCCCTCGCATGCGCGGACCGGGTCGTCATCGCCGGCCTGTATCAGCCCGAGAAGATTCCGGTAGAAGAGCGCCTTCTACCGGGAGAAGTGGTTCAACAGATCAACCGGCTCTCCGGCGACGGCCGCGCCGTGTTTATCGAGAAGGCCGACGAGATTGCGCGGCATGTGGCCGCTCACGCCGAGAAGGGCGACGTGATCCTCGTCATGTCCAACGGCGGCTTCGACGGAGTACAGGAGAAGATTTTGAAGGCGCTGAAGGAAAAGAAGGGTGAACAACCCCCCCAGGGGAACTGAGAGACCAATCATCTTGACAACTTTACCGATGAGTTGTACAAGTAAGATATGGACATTGTATCGGATGCGAGCGCGTTTCTGGCCGTCGCCCTCAACGAGGCCGAGCGTGAGGAGGTCATTGATAAAACCGCCGGCTGCAGTGTTATTTCACCGGAGGTTTTGCCCTATGAGATAGGCAATGCGCTGATCGCCGTCAACAGAAAGGGGCGCCTCAACGGCAGGGAGATTCTTCAGGCGCTCGACATATCGCAGAGAATAGCGGTCAGATTGGTTCCTGTAAGGATCCGCGATGCACTGAGGTTGGCCATCCGTTTTCACATATATGCCTACGATGCTTACTATTTGCAGTGCTGCATTGAAAACAAAGTGCCTCTTCTTACCCTTGATGGCGGCATGAGTGATATTGCAAAACGGCTCGGAATAACAGTCATGGAGTAAATGATGAAGGTCTACACGTATTCGAAGGCCCGCGAAAGGCTGGCAAACATTCTTGAAGAATCTAAGAAGGAGGAGGTTGTTATTCGTCGTCGCAAAGGAGATTTATACTCCATCGTGCCAAAACCGTCCCCTCGTCGTTCGCCGTTCGACGTATCCGGTCTTAACAAAAAAATTGCTCGCAAGGAAATCCTCGACGCCATTAGAGAATCCAGAGAGCGGCCTTAATCCGCACTACGGCTCCCGCCGTCCGAAGCGCGCCCCAATGATAAAAAGGCCACGATCGAAGAGAATTTCCCGACGGGTTCGAAAAAGCAGGCCCTTCAAGCTGGAAGGGACTGTGGAGCTTATCGGTGATTTGGACCGGGGGCTCGAAGAGCTGAAGCGAGAAAGAGAAATATCACTCCTAAGGTCCGCTGAGAAGCTTAAGCAACTCACATAGGGGAAGTCCGTTCTCGTAGCCACGTACAAACGAAAACGGCAGACCGCATCACCAGAAGAAATCCCGTGGCGAGAACGGACAACATCTACGAGCTGCCGAAAGATCTTCCCGTGCCGGTCGACGACGGCGGGTGCGATCATCTCGCGGGCATACGCTTGCCGTCAATCTCGCTCCGCTCAACCAGCGGCAGGCTGGTGGAGTTGGCGGCGCTTCGCGGCAGAACGGTCCTCTACTGCTATCCGCGCACCGGCAGACCGGATCGGGAGCCGCCGCAGGGGTGGAATGAAATTCCCGGCGCGCGCGGCTGCACGCCGCAGTCGTGCGCGTTCAGGGATCATCACCGGGAGCTTCAGTCGCTTGGCGCGCAGGTCTTCGGCATGAGCGCGCAGAGCACGGCGGATCAGAAAGAAGCGGCGGAGCGGCTCCATCTGCCGTTCGAGCTGCTGAGCGACTCGGAGCTGAAGTTTGCAACCGCGCTTAGATTGCCGACTTTTCAGGTCGCGTCGCTGACGCTGCTCAAAAGGCTGACGCTGATTTTACGCGACGGAAAAATCGAAAAAGTTTTCTATCCCGTCTTCCCGCCCGACAAGAACGCCGCGGAAGTTATTGACTGGCTCTCGCGCCATCCGCTCTAGGCGCAGCGGCGCTTCCGTCAGGCCGACATGTTGCTCGTCTTATGATCGCACCCGCGACGGTTCGTTTGCAGGAGTGGCGCATATCCGCTAGTTAATTTGTGATAGATCTTTGCCCTGAATCGCTGCGCCGTACAACGCGATGAGTGAAAAATCACAACACCAGACTTCCGTTGCCTCCGCAGCGCCGCCGCGCGAGCGGGTCGCGTTCGCGGCGCTCCATCATCGCGACTATCGGATCTACTTCATCACCACGATGCTGGCGATGATGGCGGACAACATCGAACACGTCATCAGCTACTGGGTCATCTTCCAGGCCTTTCGCTCGCCGATGCTGGCCGGCTTTGCCGTGCTCACACACTGGATGCCGTTCCTGCTGTTCTCGGTTTACTTCGGCGCGCTGGCGGACCGCTACGATTGCCGGCGGATCATCCAGCTCGCGCAGGTCATGTACATGCTCGTTTCTCTCGCCTGGGGCCTGCTCTTTCTAACCAACACGATTCAGATGTGGCATGCGGCGGCGTTGCTCGTCGTCCACGGCCTTGCGGGCGTTCTGTGGAACCCGGCCAGCCAGCTTCTCATTCACGACATCGTCGGCTCGGAACATTTGCAGAGCGCCGTGCGGCTCAATTCGACGAGCCGCCAGTTGGGCATTTTTCTCGGCCCCGCCGTCGGCGGCGGACTCATGCTCCTGCTCGGCCCGTCCGTCGGACTGCTCGCAAACGTTCTGATCTATCTCCCGTTGACCGTGTGGCTTCTGTGGGCTCCTTATACCGGGCACAGCAGACATGGAACGCAAGGCGTCAGGGCGCGCGGACTCGGTTTGAGCGATGGGTTGGAAGTTCTGAGGCAGATTTCCGGCAACCGGGTGATTCTGTCTATGGTTCTGCTCGCCGGCTTCTCAGCGCTCTTCGTCGGCACCGCTTTTCAAGCGCAAATGCCCGAGTACGCGCACGACCTCGGCACGGATGAGGCGGGCGCGGCGTATACCCTCTTGCTCGGCGCCAACGCCGCCGGCGCGGTGGTCGGAGGGCTTTTGCTCGAGGGCAGGGGACTCTTGCGCGCGAACGCGCGGACGGCGATGATTGCCGCCGTCCTCTGGTGCGTGACGATCGCGGGGTTTGCCGCCGCGACCAACTATCCGGCCGCGCTCACGCTGCTCTTTCTGGCCGGCGTGCTCAACCTTACATTCAGCTCGATGGCCCAGACGCTCGTCCAGCTCAAGGCGCCGGCCAACCTACGCGGCAGGCTGATCGGGCTTTTCAACATGTCGAGCCAGGGCCTTAAAGCCTTCAGCGGCGTGACCGTCGGCATAGTGGGCGGTTTCATCGGCATACACTGGTCGCTCGGCTTGAGCGCCGTCGCGCTGCTAGCCGTCACAATCGCGCTGTTTGCGTTCACCATCCCGGGCAGCGCGGATTCGCGCTGAACGCGTGTCCCTATCGCAGATGGTGAAAACCCCTCGCCTCTGGACGAAGCGAAAAATCGTCATGCCCGCGTAAGCGGGCATCCAGGCTGGGGGCGGCGGGGCCATGAGCCAAAGACTGGATTCCCGTTTTCACGGGAATGACGCAAAATCCGAAGCCGCGTGCAATAGCATCTCTTTAGGGGGCAGGCAAACCGGTAGTTGTCGATTAACTTCGCTTGATGAGCTTCTGCAGGCTGCGCAGCTCACGCGGCGGCTTTAAATGCTGCCCGGCAATGGTCCACGAGACCTCGCCGACGTAAATATTTCCCCGCGAGTCGAGCGCCAGTCCGTGCGGCGCGATGAACTGCCCCGGCGCCTCGCCGCCGCGAATGCCTCCCAGCCGTGCGAGCAGCTTGCCTTTGTGGTCGAGGATGCTCAGCCGCGGCCCCAGATTGGGAATATCTTTGTTCACCGGCATCCCCGGTCCCAGCTCGCCGAGATAGCACAGCGGATTCGCGCCCTGGCCCATGTAGAGGGCGCAGGGGCGGTGCATGTTATGCCACTGGGCTTCGAACTTGCCGTTGGGGTCGAAGACCTGCACGCGGTGATTTTCGCGGTCGGCGACGTAGAGGTAGCCGTCTTGGTCGGCGCAGATGTTGTGGACGATGTTGAATTGGCCGGGATCGCTGCCCGGCTCGCCCCAGGAGAACAGCAGCTTGCCGTCCGGCGAATATTTATGAACGCGCGAGTTGCCGTAGCCGTCGGAGACGTAGATCTCGTTTTTCGGCGACAGCGCGACGTGGGTGCAGCGATTGAACGGTTCGCCGCCCTGATAGGGCGCGGGCTTGCCGGGGATGCCGAGCGTGAGGAGGATTTTTCCGTCGAGAGTGCATTTGCGCACTGTGTGGTCGCCGTCATCGGTCAGATAGATCGTGTCGTCAGAAAATCCCATCGTCACGCCGTGCGCGCGGGTAAAGAGCCCTTCGCCCCAGGAGCGGAGAAAATTGCCGTCATGGTCGAAGACAATGACCGGATGATCGCCCCGGCTGAACACATAGACGCGATCCTGGCGGTCCACGCCGACGGCGGCGACCTCACGATAGGACCATCCGTCGGGCAACTTGCCCCAGCCTTCCGCCACCTCGTAACTGAATTGTCCGCTTCCGATGACAACGCTCATATATAAGTCTCCTCGTTGGAACCTAGCGCCTCCAGCACTCAGCACTCAGCACTCAGCACTTCCTCCCCCTACCTCCCCGTGCCGCGGTAGAGATTCAACGGAATTAATACCAGCGCTCCGACAAGCAGGAAGCCGCCGGACAAGAGGAACGCCGAAGTCATGCCGTAGGCGGTGACCAGATAGCCGGCCGCCACCGGTGTCGGGAAAACGACGACCTGCGTCACGAGAGAGCTCAGGCCGAAGGACGACGCTTGAATGTTCGGGCCGGCCACGTCCATCACCGCCGCGCTGGTGATGTTGATGAGCGTGTAGAAGAAAAGTCCGATGGCGCTGACTACGATGCCGAGCTCAAGTCCGGGCGCGGCGACAGCCAGCAGGAGAAACAGAATTCCCAGTGTCACGAAAGAAGGAAAGAGGACGGCCTTTCGTCCCCAACGGTCCGAGAGGTGGCCCATGATGGGTTGGGAAACCGTGCCCATCGCATGGAGCAGAGCGATATAGACGCCGAGACCGAACGGCGAGTAGCCGAGATTTTCCTGCACGTAAATCGGCAGAAAGGTGATGACGGTGAGGCGGCCCATCTGGAGAAGCGCCGTCGCGAGGCAGATGCCGAGAAAGAGCCGGTTCTTCGCCAGATCGACGACTTCGCGCAGCCCCGTCCCGCGCCATGACTGCGGCTTCGATTCGGCGAAAACTCCTGCAAGGCCGTGCCAGACGAGATAACCGAAAATGAGCGCCGGCAAAAGTTGCCAGGCCAGGACTGATTCCCAGTGAAAGGCTACCAGCAGGAGGCCCGCGCCGAGCGGCGTCAGAGTATCGCCGATCGTCGCGCCCATGCCGTGCACGGCGAGCGCCGTCGCGCGCCGCCCGGGAAATCCGTTGGAGAGCGATGCCGACGCGGCGGGATGCCACAAAGACGTCCCTACTCCTACCAATCCCGATCCAAGCAGCGCCCAGAAAAAAGTGGGCGAGACTCCCATGAGAAAGTAGGCGGCGCCCATCGACGCCAGCGCCGAAGCGAGGATCAATCCACGGTGATGCGCCATCGCGTCCGAGAGCATCCCGAGCGGCAGATCGAGCGTGCCCTGGGTGAATTGCCTGGCCGAGTTGAGGGCGCCGACCTGCACGTCGTTGAGACCCAGACCCGCTTTAATCGAGGGGAGAACGACCGGATAGAATTGTTGGAACCAGTGAATAAAGACGTGGCCGCCGGTGAGGACGCCGAGCAATCGCAAACGCTCCGCGCCCACTTCGCGCACGGCGCTGAAAAACCTGTCGATTCTACTCAAGCGCCGTGTCCTCCGCTACGCGGATCTCAGGGGAAGATTCTCTTGCCGGTTGCTTCATCGTCGAGCAGAATCGCCAAAGCGGGGCAGAACTTGGCCGCCTTCGCGACCTCCGCGTCGCCGTCTCCTTTGGGATCGAGGACGATCGCCTTGAACTGTTCGTCGATGTCGAAGGTGTTGGGGGCGATCGACGCGCAGTTTCTCACCCCGCGGCACTTCCCTCTATCCACCATGACCTTCATGAGAGTTACGCGACGACGTCCTGGAGAGTCTTGAGCTTCAACGCCTGCCGCATCATGTCCACCCACGCGAGGAGATTTTTGTGCACGGCGGGAATTTCATACTTAACCACGGTGTAGAGATAATGGAGCTGGCCGAAGATGGCGATGTCGGCGATCGTCATCTGGCCGAAGATGAACTGCTTGCCGGTAACGAACTGGTCCAGGCTGCGGAACAGAACGCCGATACTTTTCTCCGCCTCGGCTTTCGCCTCGGGAGTTTCCGCCCGGCGCAGCGTGCGGATCGCCTGATTCAAAACCTCGTCCGCCCAGTCTTCGAGCATCAAACAAAGCCCTTTGTCGGAGGGATTTTTCGGATAGATGCCGTTCTGAGGATATTTTTCTTCCAGGAAGGCGGAGATGAACGTCGAGTCGATGACGCACTGGCCGTTGTAGTCCATCACCGGAAATTTTTTCTGGCCGGAGAAGTCGATCAGCGGCTGGCGGTTGTTTCTCACGTCGAAGATCTCGTAGGGGATATTTTTGAGCTTGAGAACCGTCCTCACTTTTTCGCAGAACATGGAAGTCTCGGTCTGGTAGAGCTTGATGGCCATTCTTATTCTCCTCTCTAGATGGTTGCGGTCTCTTCGTTTCTTACTCTAAGAAGCGGGGAAATGTCCAGGGAGGCGCGCCACCGGTCACGAGTTCATCTTGCCGGAAATCTTCGGAATCACTTCGCCGGCCAATACTTCGAGATGCTCCATCATATCGAAGGCGGGATTCAAGAGGATAAAGCGCGCGCCCGCGGCGACGATGTCGCTCAATTGAGCGACGCACTCCTCCACGCCGCCGCAGACGCTCACGCGGTCGGCGAGATCCGCCGCGCCGTAGTACCGGCCGAACCACTCGCGCATCCGCCTGGCGGCGCGCTCGCGGTCTTGGTCCACCGCGATATAGACGCGCTTGCCGACGGTGAACTCCGCGGGATTTTTCTGTCCCTCGGCGAGCGCGCCCTGAACCGTCTTCACCTGCTCCTTGAAATCCGCCGTCGAGGTCGAGCCGGCGCCGATAAAGCCGCTGCCGCGCCTTGCGGCGCGCTTGAGCGCGGCCGGCGCGTTGGCGCCGAACCAGATCGGCGGGTGCGGTTTCTGAAACGGCTTGGGCACCAGCGTCGCGTTCTTGAGCTGCCAGAACTGCCCGTCGAAGGTGAAGTCATCCTCGGTCCACAACTTTTGAATGAGAGTCAGCCCTTCGTTGAAACGCGCCAGCCGTTTCTCGGGGGAGAGGCCGTAGGCCTGATACAGGCGGGTGACTCCGCCGAAGCCGACGCCGGCGATCAAACGTCCCTGGCTCAACTGATCGAGGCTGGCGAGGCTCTTGGCGAGTTGAATGGGGTTGCGCAGGTTGATGAGGAACACGGCCATGCCGAGACGCGCGCGCCGCGTCACCGCGGCCGCATAACTCAGCATGGTGATCCCCTCGAGCGCGCTCGTCGCTTGGCGCAACACGGCCTGCTCCTGCACCCAGAGGCTGTGATAGTTCAATTCTTCGGCGCGCTTGAGATAGCGCTGGATCTGTTCGACGTTGACCGGAAGCTCTGCGTGGATATGGGGGGCGGCGATGCCGAACTGAATTTTGCTTTCAGCGGCCATGTCGGACCACTACTTTGTCTTGCTCGATTTTGCAATAGCGCAGCCATGCTGCTAACGTCCTCCTTTGCCGTGAGACTTCTCTGCTTTCAAGCCAAGCATTTTCGCTGGAAGAGCTTCTCCAAAACCCTGCTGGACGTTCCCGATCAAGACGTAGAAGAAGAGATTCACGAGACTGTGGTTGCCTTTTTACACGCGGAGGTTCCTGACGAAGAGAGCGAGCGCCGAAGCTCCGTCCAGCGGCAGACGCTCAAGCACATCAAGTGGCTGGCGAACAAACGCGGGCTGAAAAATATAGTGCTGCACGCCTTTGCTCACCTCGGCGGCCAAGCCGCCTCGGCAAGCTTCACGGAAGCTTTCATGCGGGAAATCGCCCAACGCCTGGGCGAAACCGGCTATTCAGTCCGGCAGACGCCGTTCGGCTATTTCTGCGAGTGGGACTTGAGCGTCTACGGTGATAGCCTGGCTAAGGTGTGGAAGGAGATCCATTGACCCGCGTTGATACGGTAAAAGCGAACGTCTCACAACTGAAGTCGGACCTGCGGAAGGCCGGAGCGACCCTGGCGCTTATCCGGTCGTTGCGTGGGTTCTTCCGCGAGCAAGTCACGGTAGAGCGGGCCGAAGGTGAGATTCGAAGAAGCCTGGAGACGCGGGAGGAAAGATTTCTCGAACTGATTCAGACGAGGGTTTACGCGCGCCCGAGCAGCGCCTACTTGAAGCTCCTTAACTTTGCCGGTTGCGATTATTCCGATCTTCGAGCCTCCGTTCGCCGCCACGGGCTGGAGGGGGCGCTGGAGCAGCTTGCGAAGGCAGGGGTCTATCTGACCGCCGAGGAATTCAAGGGAAAACGGGAAGTGGTCAGGGGGACCCTGTCTTTCAGCGTCTCGCCGGGCGAGTTTGATCTCCAGGACTCCGTTTCCGGCTTTGTCACCGAGAGCAGCGGAAGCAGTAATCGTCCTGTCCGTACTCTCAACCCGATTGATTGGATAGCGATACGGACTTTTTCCATCGGCGTTTATTTGAAAGCCCACGACCTCTTCTCCCGCTCTCATGCGGTCTACGACGCGATCCTTCCGGGGACGGGAGGGATCTTGTTTTTGCTGAGCCTTGCCAAACTCGGGATAGGCGCCGATCGCTGGTTTGCCCGCAAGATTCCCGTCAATAGTCGGCTGGCAAGTTGCCATCATTATTTGACAACGTATCTGATCGTGATGGCAGGCAAGATGTTCGGTCCGGGTTTTCCAAGGCCTGAGTTCATTGATTTAGAGGAAATGGGTCGCATCCTCCGTTGGGTGGAAGGGCAACGGCGCGCGGGGAAAGCCTGCGCCATTAGAACCGTAGCCAGCAACGCCGCCAGAATCGCGCGGGCCGCCCGTCAAGCCGGGATGTCTCTCGACGGAACGAAATTTATCGTCAGCGGCGAACCGTTTACGAAAACTAAGGCCGAGATAATCAGACAAACCGGCGCCACGACCGCCCTGCTTTACGGCTACAGCGGACCTCACATGGCCGGCTTCGGCTGCGCGAATCCCGCCTATACAGACGACATGCACGTGGGTCAAAATATGCTGGCGGCGATCGCTCATCCCGCGCCCATCAGCGAGGGAGGGCAGCCCATCCACCCGCTGCTTTTTTCTACACTGTATCCCTCGGCGCCGCTGCTGCAGCTCAACGTGGCCAATGGGGACTACGCGGTGATGGAGAAAAGAAATTGCGGTTGCGCCCTCGGAGAAGCCGGTTTTCTGCTGCACCTTCACGATCTAAGAAGCTATGAAAAGTTTACCGGCGAGGGAATGAATTATTTTTACGGCGATCTCTTCGAGTTCCTGGAGAAAACCCTTCCCTCCGAGTTCAGCGGGGCTCCCGGAGACTACCAGCTGGCGGAGGAGGAAGACGACCACGGGCAAACCCGCCTGACACTCGTGGTCCACCCTGAGGTAGGCGCCGTTGACGAGGAGCGGCTCCTTGCAAGGTTGACACAACGCTTCGCGTCAGGCTCGCGGGACAATCGTTTCATGTCTAACCTCTGGCAGCATGCCGGAACGTTCAGGATCAAGCGCGGGGTTCCCTATGCCAGTTCCCGAGGAAAGATCCTTCCCCTGCATAGTTCCGTGAGGAAATCGCAACTTTGAAAACAGGCTTCCAATTCCTCATCATAGCACGAGGCAATTTTCAGCCGTTGAAGTCATACTTAGACGGTGTTAGCCTCGGGCCGGATCGATGATTCAACAGGGAGAAAGGAGGACCGACCGATGCCGCTGCATGTAAAGAGCGAAAGCGTGCCGGAACGGAAAGGCATTCGCACGGGAGATCAAGGCGAGGGCTCGATGATTTCGAGGAAGGGGTATGGAAACGAGTGCAGCTTGATGATCGCCACCCGGGCGCCGGGTTATCATACCCGGCCCCACGTCCACGAGTCGGAGCAGATCAATTGCGTTCTCGAAGGGGAGATCTGGTTCTTTGTCGAAGACCAGGGCTTTCACTGCAAGAAAGGGGATTTTCAGAGAATCCCCGCAAATAAAATCCACTGGGCCTGGAACCGCTTCGACAAAGAGACGATCGTAGCGGAGGCTCACGCGCCGGGCCTGGTCGGTGGAAAAACGGGCGAAGGCGCGGTCGCTCTGTTCGACGACGGGGAAGCGCCCCAGCTCAGGAATCCCGGGGAGAATCGCTATGTGCCGTACGATTCTGCTGGAGCCGAGCGCAAATATTTTGCAAAATAGCAGATGCCACAGAGATCTCGTCAAGCTGTTTGCCTAGCCGTTCTTTGGCTCGCCGTCCTGTTTCTGCCAAGCGCGGCCCACTCTCAACAGCCGGCGAAAATCCGTTATGGAGTCACGGCGTCCGTGGCGCACCTTCCGGTCGTCGTCGCCAACGAAGCGGGCCTGTTCCGCAAATACGGATTCGACGTCGAAGTCATCCACATCCGCGGCGGCGCGTTGATCACCATGACCATCATGAGCGGCAGCGTGCAGTTTTCCGGCGCCGGAGCGGAATCGGTCGTGGCCGCGCGCATCGAAGGGGGCGACGTAGTGCTGCTGGCTTGCCCGGTGGATAACGATGCCGTCTATCTGGTTGCGCGCCCTGAGATCAAAAGCGCGAGCGACCTTAAAGGAAAAACGGCCGCCGTCACCCGGCTCGGCTCGACGACACATTTCTATCTGAGAACCGCTTTGAGGCAGGTGGGCTTGGACCCGGACAAGGATATGACCATTCTGCAATTAGGCGCGGGCGGAGAGATCGCCGCGGCGATGGTGGGCGGCAGAGTCGCGGCCTCGGCGCTCACGTTGCACAACGCCTTCCCGCTGATGCAAAAGGGCTGGCCCATTCTGGCCGATTTGTCGAAGAGCGATTTCGTTTATCCTTCTTCCTGCGTGGCCAGCAGTCGGGCCTTTATCAGGGCCAACACCGGCCTGGTGGAGCGCTTTCTCCAGGCCTACCTGGAAGCGATCCGCGTCATCAAAAAGGACGCCGCTCTGACCGAACGGATCTTTAAAAAATGGCAGCGCGACACGGATTCATTGGCTATCAAGAAAACACTGGAAGTCTACGCGCCGCTATTTAAGCGCGTGCCGTACGTGCCGGACAAGGGGTTGGATTTTGTCTTGAGGGAGCTTGCCCGCAGGCGGCCGGTGCCGAAGGAATTTTCGGACAACCCGAATCAATTCAGGGATCATGGACCGCTGGAAAAGCTGGTTCGAGCCGGCTGGATCGATCAGCTTTATGAAGAGCCTGCGTCCGCCGTTTCAAAGTAGTCCCGGCCGGGTAAGATAACTCACGCCTTCCTAAAAGGGCCGGTGTGAAGAGGGGATATCGTTCAGGTGAGAGCGCCGCCGTCCTCGTTGTAAAACCGGTTGTTTAGACTTCCAGGCGTTCTCCTGCGGAGACTCCTCGAAAAATCCAATCTGACCATTGGCGCTGCGGTGTGCTTCCTCCGCTTGGAATTCCGCTTCGGTCTGGATCCTCCCGTCTCCTCGAATGTGTTCGAGCTGAACTCCGCGCGTCTTCAACACGCGGCCCACGAGCAGTCGCCGATGGCAATCGGAAGGATCCTCTTCACTGCACATAATCGCCACGCAGTATTTTGTAATGCCGTTTTCCAGGCGTGCGATACCGTCAAGGAATGAGCGCGACTCGGCGACGCGCCAGTATAGGACGTGTCCCTCGGCGTCGTAGAACTCGTCGCCGTCCGGCAGTCCGCCGAGTTCCTTTCCCATGAAAAGGTATGTGATGCCCGCCCCAGTCACTGCCTCGTTCAGCAACCGCGCCCTAAAATGAGGCGTGAATCTCGAGTAGGGGTGCGACCGAGCATCGACGAGAACGTCGATCCGGTGCTGCCGAAGGAGATCGAGAAACTTCTCAAGAGCGTGATTAGAGTGCCCGATCGAAAACAGGCGACGGGCAGTTGTGGGCGGCTTCGACATCACAGCCGTGAGGTCAATTTTATGCGCCATACCCTGGATGATAGTGATAACGAAATCTTTTCGGCGGGCTCAAGGTGCTTCCACGATTTGTCCAAATCGTTTGATGACAATCTCTCCCTCCTTCTCTGCCAATAACTTTGGGTCTTTCCCGGTCGGAGCAATACTCCAGAACGCAACAAAATCGGCGGAAACGTCAAAATAAGGATGAGCCTCGAACACTAGCCGGTCGGAGTTCTCTCGTTCCCAACCTCGAAGAACGATCTCATAGCCAATACGCCCCAACAGGTCTTTCTTCGCAAGGTAATCTTTCACGGCTTGGCGCAGAGGAGATAGCTCTATAAGTCGTGTTGCCCGATCATCCCGGTCGTAGATCCAGTAGGAGTCGCCGCCAACGTCCGAATCTGCGATACCTGCACTCTCTCTTATTAACAGATAGCGACTGTCCCATGACCAATCCAGTACGCAAAAAACGTGGTGGTTATCTTCAAGCACTTGCCCACGCCAGATGATCTTCCCGTCGGCAGTACTTTGGGCCTCAAAAACGATTTTTTCGCGCTTAGTTTTCTCATCGCGAACAAAGAGCTTACCTAGATCGACACGCGGCTTGTCTCTTGAGACGGCCTCAGACCAAGCGACCGCACCGTTGTCAGGGGAACGGAGCATTGGAAACTTGGCTGTTTTCCCTCGCCCCTGAAGAGCCGGGCATGTCCAACCTGGCCCGATCCAGAGCAATAACGCTGCTACCGTACTCAGGAAAACCCGTGTTCTCATCGTCGCGCCGTTTAAGACTACTCGTTTTGCAAAACTTCTTCTAGCAGTCCCTTTTACGGAGATAGCTAACCCATGGAAGTCGGATTCCAACGCTCGGAATACCTGGGCCGGGAGTTCTCGCGCGGATCAGTCCGGGACGTTGGGGATTTGTTGATGCAAATCGGTAACTGAGTTGCCGGATTTCATGTAATTCGGCAAGAGAGTTGCTGGATTGCATAAGGTTGCCGGGGCGTAAAAACGCATGGAGCGCTGAGAGCTTTGAGGCTACTCAGCCGGCGGCTCTTTGCCTTGGGCGATGGCGACGGCGATTTGCGCCAAGGCGACGGGGCTGGGGCGGTCGGAGGCGCTGTCGCCGCTGTAGCTCCAGCGGATTTTTCCTTTCGAGCCGACGACGAAAGTTACCGGCTTGGCAATCAGACCTTTCCAGTGTCCGTCGTGGCCGACTCCCACGGCGCGGATCAGTTCAGCTTCGGGATCGCTCAGCAGTCGCACGGGATAAGGATCGAGGGGGATGTGAGGCCGGTCTTCCTTGCAGTCCTGGGTAACGCGCTCCAAAAGCTTCTTTCCATCTTCCGGCGACTCGACGCTGACACCGAGAATCTGAACTTTCTCCGGAACGTATCTCTCCGACTCGTAAACGAAGGCCGTCACCTGGGCCCGGCACCACGGTCACCACCGGCCACGGTAGAAAAAGACCACCGTCGCCCGCGCTTGGGCAAAGACGGCCGGAAACTCAACCGTCTTTCCGTCCGTGTCTTTAAGTTTCGCCTGCGGAAATTTCCCGCCTGCGGCTAAGATTGACATGTGCTGACCCTCCAAAGGATGCTAAGACTTAGTGTGGTGTTTTACAAATCCGCTGCCAATTCTTAACGTCATTCCGGCCAAGTCAGCCTGAGGCTGACGCGAGCCGGAATCCAGGAGGGGTGAGGGGACTGGATTCCCGTTTTCACGGGAATGACGGGAGAAACAAAATGTCGTACGCATGTTCATTCTCGAAGTCGTCGAGCGACCGGTCACGGCTTACCTCCGAACCTGCACGATGATCTCCGTTTCCACCGGCGAATTTCTGCTGATCGCAGCAACGCCGACGGCGGCGCGCGCGTGCTCGCCGGCGCTTCCCCAAAGCTGAACGAGGAGATCCGACTCGCCGTTGACCACCTTCGGCATATCCGCAAAACCCGGCGCGACGTTAACGAAGCCGAGCACTTTCACGATCCGCTTCACCCGATCCAAACTGCCCAAGGCCGACTTGATGATGGCGAGGTGGTTGAGCGCGCAGTGGCGCGCCATCTCGTAAGCCTGTTCCAGCGTCACGGTGTCGCCGACTTTTCCGACGTACTTCGGCGGCTGGCCGTTCAGGCGGCCGATGTTGCCGCCGACGAAGAGCAGATCGCCGACCCGCACGTGGCTGATATAAGTCGCCGCCGGCTTGGGCGGCTGCGGCAGCTCGTAGCCGAGCGCGTTCAGCTTCCGCTCGATCTTGTCTTTCGCGCGAGCCTTTCTCTTTCGCTTCATTGTCAGGCTCCCTTTTGGTAACGTGGCAGATCATATGCGAGCCGAGGCTGACATGACAAGAGGACGAAGAGAAAAGATTCGACTGTGAGCGAGAATTTACAGACAGAGCCGGATTGGAGGCAGCTCGCCGTCATGTGCCTCGGCGCGTTTCTTTTCTTCAACAGCTTCGGCAGCATCAACGTCGCGCTGCCGACGATTCAGGCCGAGTTCGAGAGCAGCCTGGCGGCGATCCAGTGGATCTCGATGATGGGGCTCGTGATGATTTCGAGCCTGTCATTCTGTTTCGGCCGCGCCGGCAACATCCTCGGACAAAAGCGGCTCTACAAGCTCGGCGTCCTGCTCTACGCCATCGGCGCGGGATTGGGGGCTCTTGCAGCCTCGTTTCCACAGTTACTGTTCTTTCGGGCCGTGATGAGCGTGGGGCTGGCGATGGCGCTGCCGATGTCCGCGGCGATTCTCGCATCGATCTATCCGCCGGACCGCCGCGGCCGGGCACTGGGAATCTTCGCCGCTGCCATTGCGATCGGCCGGGCGACGGGGCCGACGGTCGGCGGGACTTTGCTGCACTTCTTCGGCTGGCAGTCGGTATTTGTGCTCAACTTCGCGATCGGCCTCCTTGTATCCGCCGCCGTTCTCCACGTTTTCAAGGGCAAAGAAGAGCGCAAGCGAGAGCGGTTCGATCTCTGGGGTTCTCTGGCGTTAATGGCGGGTTTTCCGTCCCTGCTTATCGCCTTGAGCCTGGCGGCAAACGCCGGTTTGGGTTCCCGGCCCGTCCAGTTTTGGCTCGCATTGGCCGTTATCGGTCTCGTCAGTTTTTTCTTCGTCGAGCGCCGCGCTGAGAGGCCGCTCATTGACGTGGCCCTTTTCAAACGTCGCGCGTTGTTTGCCGCCGTGCTGTCGAGCGCGATCGGCGCGGCCTCTTATGCTCCGATCAACCTGATTGCGCCGCTCTTCATGCAACGGGCGCTGGAGCTTTCACCCTTGGCCATCGGCTTTGTCATGGCGGCCTTGCCGGTATCCACGGCGCTCGCCTCGCCCGTGAGCGGGCGGCTGGCGGATTGTCGCGATCCAGGGCGCGTCGCCGCGGCGGGCCTGGCGTTGATCTTCGCGGGTCTCGTGCTCTATGCGACGCTCGTGGCGCAGTCGACCGCCTGGTCGGTCGCCGTTGCTCTGGCGCTCGTCGGCGCCGGGACCGGTGTCTTCATCCCGGCGAACCAGAAGGCGGCTTTTGCCGCCGTCGGGAGCGAAGACTATGGGATTCTCTCCGCCATGCTCAGCTCGTTCAGCACCGCCGCCTCTACGCTTGGAACGACGCTCGCTGTGGCGTTAATCGAAATGAAGATGACCGGAGCAGCGGCGACGGATCCGGGGCGATTCTCCGCCGCGCAGAGCTTCACGTTCGTCGCGTTTCTCCCCCTCGCCGTGGCGGCGCTGATCGTCTCGCTCGTGGGGCGGAAGCCGAAGAGAGCGGGCTTAACGGGAGAGGATGATCGCCACCGTGCCTAACACGACGCTTAGGGTGCCGAGAACGGTCAAAGGGGTGATTCGCTCGACGTCGCGGAGAAAGATCGCCGCGCCGAGCAGCGCCCACACCGGATAGGTCGCGGCGATCGGCGCGACGACGGATACCGCGCCGACGCTCAGCGCGGTGATGATAAAAAGGATGGATAGAGTCTCGGCGATGCCCGTCACGATGAGCGGCCACAGCGCCCGGCGATTCCAGACCAGCCGGTCGCCGGGAAACAGCGCCCGATAGGCGAACAGCGACAGCAGGGAGAACGCGCCCATAAGCGCGGAAAAAAACAGCGGCTCGTTCGACAGCAAGAGCGCATAGCGCCGGATCGGGTGGTTGGTTCCCGTCAGGCCGGCTGCGCCCAGCGGAATAAGCAGGTGCCACCAGCGGAAATTGGGAACATATCGCTCGGCTTTCCACGAGAGCAGCACGATCCCGCCCACCACGAGGAGCGTGCCGAAGAGGACCACGACGCCCGGCCGCTCGCGGAGCAGGGCCGCCGCGATGGCGGTCGCGATCAACGGGCTGAGCGCCTGCACGGCGCTGCTGCGGGCCGCGCCGATCTTCTGGACGCCGGTGTAGGCGAACATTCTCACGCCGAATTGGGAAACCCCCACGATGGCAAAAAGGACCACGGGCATGAGCGAGACTTCCGGCGCTCCTCCGGTCAAAAAGACCGCGCCCCAGAGGAGAATGTTTTGCGCGAGTGCCGAAGCATATGTAACGGTGGCGGGAGTCGAGTGGTTCAACGCGCGCCGGGCGGAGACCAGCGCCGTCGCATAAAAAATCGAGGTGAGCAGCGCGATCAGTTGAGGAGGCATCAAGGCAAGAGAAAAAGCGCTCCTCGAAGGGGAATCCTACCTTTGCAGCGCCTTGCGGAAGCGGTCGCGGAATTCGATGCTGTAGAGCCGGCGAAAATCTTCCGGGTACCGTTCTCCGGGAGTCACTTTAAGATCGACCAAAATCGGCCCGTCTTCCTTGAGAATCTTCCCGACCTCGCGCTCCCAGTCCTCGAGCTGGTCGAAAGCGTAGCTCTTGGGATAACCCGCCGCTCGCGCGAGCGCTGGAAAGCTCAACCGATTCACTCCGGGGATCGGCACCGCGCCGTTGGTTTCGTAGGTGCCGTTCGAGCAAACACAGTGGATCAAATTTTTGGGCGCGGCGTTGGCGATGGTGACGAGGCTGCCGAGATTCATCAGCAGGCTGCCGTCGCCGTCGAGCACGACAATGCGTTTGTCCGGCCGGCCGAGGGCGAGGCCCAAGGCGTGGGACGATCCCTGCCCCATCGCGCCGGTACAGGTATAGTTGAAATCGCTGGGCGAGATGTGTATCCACTCCTGCGCGGCCTGGTAGACCGGCACCACGATCTCATCGGTCCGATGGCGCGCCAGGACTTTGAAACATTCATCCCGTTTCATCATGTCAGCACCGGTGTTTCATAGATTCGTTACCACCTCTTGCCGTCATTCCGGCCGAGTCAGGCTCAGGCTGACGAGAGCCGGAATCCATACCCCCTCTTTGTCTCCCCCTTAGCAAGGGGGAGACAAAGAGGGGGTTCTGGATTCCCGCTTGCGCGGGAATGACGAAAAACGTGGCGTCGATTTTGTCGGCGAATAAGCACCTCATGACGCTAGCGCGGCTCCCGGCCGATAAGCAGCACGACGGGCAGCGAGCGCTCGTAGGCGCGCGCGACCGCCGGCGCGATTTTTATCACATCTTCCGGCTGTTCGATCAGGTGGTGCTCGATTTCCATCGCGTCGAGGATCGGCTCCACGATCCGCAGGCCGTAGCGCTTCGATTGCGTCGGCGCCACGCCCGGCTCTTTGCCCAATAGACCCACCATCATACAGACCGGGTTTTGTCCCTCGATTGCGCCGCCGCGCAGAGAGTTAATCGAATCCAGCAGGCCGGTGTACTGAATGAGAAGCAGCGCGCGATGGCCGGTGGCGTAGAGGGCGCTACAGATGGAGACTCCCTCGTCCTCCTTGCAGACCTGGACGACCTTCAACTCCGGGTCTCGCAGCATCGGCTTCAGCAGATGCTCGCTGGTGGTGCGATCGGGCAGGGCGACGACGAACCGGATGTCGGCCCGCTTTATTTCTTTGACGATCTCGTTCGCGCTTAGTTCCATCTAGCCGGCTCCTTCGATGAAATCAGCCAGCCGCTCGCCGATCATGATCGCCGTCAGGTTGGTGTTGGCGTGCGTCACCGTCGGCATGATCGACGCGTCGCCGATCCATAGATTTTCCATTCCGCACACCCGCAGGCTCTGGTCCACCACAGCCATGTTGTTCGACGCCGGGCCCATCATACACGTTCCCACTCCGTGGTGGTAGCTGTCATAGGTCGAGCGGGCGAATTTCGCCCAATCGTCGCCGGCGGCGGGCTGCAAGAGCGGACCGTAAAACTCTTGCGCCGGTCCACTCTGTACGAGCTCGGAGATAAACTTCATCGCCGCAAGCATCGCCTGAATGTCTCCCGGATCTTCGAGCATGCGCGCATCGACGAGGGGGCAGCTCGCGAGGATCCGAACTCGCCAGCCGGAGCCGGCCCCGATTGCGCTGTTCGAGGAGATGGGCCGAAACCGGCAGCATGCGCTTGATCCCCTGAACCTCCGTCGACGGCCGCATGACGATGTGAAAATTCCCGCATCCGACGCTCGGGTCGCTTTTGATCACGAGGCGAAAGCGCGGCACGACCCAATCTTCCCGAAAAGTCTTTTTCCCTGCGTACGTCATGTAGACGACGGCGTGATCCTGATAATTTTCGCCGACGCCGTCGAGAGCGTGAACCACGCGAATGGCGTGTCGCCTAAGCTCCGCTTCCGGACCGATGCCGGAGAGCATGAGGATCTGCGGCGTGTGATAGACGCCGGCGCTGAGCGCGACGTGACGCGCAAGCGCGGTTTCTATCTTTCCATCCTTCTCGTAGAGCACGCCTTCGGCTTTCACCCCGTTGAGCTTTAATCCCACGACCAGGGCTTCGGAGACGATCGTGAGATTCGGCCGCGACCGCGCCGGATCGAGATAAGCGACCGTGGTCGATTGGCGCTTGCCGTGCTTGATATTGTACGGCGCAAGGCAGACGCCCAACGGATCGGGAACATTGATGTCCGGGCAAAGCGGAAGGCCCATGCCCACGGCGCCGTCGATGAACGCTTTGACCGGCGGAGAGAGGGGCGCGTCGAAGGTGATCGGCCGCTTGACGTAGAGCGGGCCGTCGCGCCCGTGCAGGGGGCTGTCGGGATAATCCTGGTCGGACTCGATCCGCTTGAGCACCGGCAACACTTTTTCGTAAGACCAGTCGGGATTGCCCAGCCTCGCCCAGGTATCGAGGTCGAACCTGGTCGGGCGCAAGGCCGACATCACGTTGACCGACGAGCCTCCGCCCATGATTCTTCCCGCCAGATTATAAAACACGCTGAGGTCGAGGTTCCGCTCGGTGGGATACATCGCGACATAGGGAGACTCCAGAAGTAGGCGCACCTGTTTTGCCGCGTCGCTCACGATGTCGGGGATAGGCTGCGGATCGGGCCCGGCTTCGAGCAGGAGAACCCTCCGCCTTGCGTCTTCCGACAGGCGCGCGGCGGCGGCGCAGCCGGCGGAGCCGCCGCCGGCGACGATCACGTCATAGGAATCCATATCCTCGCTCCGCTCAGAACTCAGAACTCAGAACTCAGAACTCAGAACTTATCCTCCAACTGCGCTCGCAGGCGGCGGGCGAATTCTTCCAGGATCAGCACCGTGGTCGCGCGCAGCACCATGTCGCCGAGGATTGCCAGCCTTCCTTTGATGCCGACCTCCGCGTGATAACCCAGTTCCGTGCGGCTTGCAATCTTCTCCGTCAACCCGACTTTCATGGTCACGCTCACCGCGCTTTTTGTGACCGAGTCCGTGCCCTCCGTCTGCACGACCATCTCCGTGGGCGGCGTGATATCGACCATAGTCGAGCGGAACGCGAATTTTCCCGAGATGGGGCCGACGGCGGCGACGATGACGCCGTCGAACGTGCGCTCGTCGACCTGCGTCACCTGCTCCAGTCCCGGCAGGCATGCCGCGAACTTTTCGATGTCCATGAGAAAATCCCAAACCTCGAGAGGAGAAGCGGCGACCTCAATTTTGCCTTCGAAGATCATGGTCTAGTTGGCGGTGCTGCGTTCGCCGTCGCGCGTTTGAAAACCGAGGGGAGAATCCGCTAGGGGGTAACGAATCGAGAGTAGACGGATAACGGATCTATGTGATGCCGAGCTCTTCCAGTTTGCGATACAAAGAGGAAAGGCTGATGTCGAGCAGCTTGGCGGCTTCTTTCCTGTCCTGCCCGACCTGATCCAACACCCTCATGATGTGCTGCTTCTCGAACTGCTTCACCGCTTCCTTGAGATCGGGCGTAAATGGCGGCACCGTTTCGTCGCTGTTGAGCAAGGCGGGCGGCATGTCGTCGAGCGCGATCCAGTCCCCGTCCGCCAGGATCATGATATGTTCGATCACGTTGTCCAGCTCGCGCACGTTGCCCTTCCAGGGTAGCGACATGAGCGCGCGCACCACCGCGGGCTGCGCCCCTTTGAAATTTCTTTTCAGCTCCGGGTTATGCTTCTGAATCAGATACTCGATCAGCATGGGAATGTCTTCGGGGCGCTCTCTGAGCGGCGGAATGTGGATCTCCATGATGTTGAGCCGATAGTAGAGATCGTCGCGAAAGCGCCCCAACTCGACCTCTTTCTTCAAATCCCGATTGGTCGCCGCGAGCACCCGCACGTCGATCCGCCGCGGCGTCGTGCTGCCGATCGGGAGAATCTCTTTGGCTTCCAGCGCCCGGAGTAGTTTTACCTGCAAGTGCTGCGGAATCTCACCGATCTCGTCCAGGAAGATCGTCCCGCCGCGCGCCTTCTCAAAGAGCCCTTCCTGATTGGCAAAGGCGCCGGTAAAGGAGCCCTTCATGTGGCCGAACAGGAGGCTCTCCAACAACGTCTCCGGCAGCGCGCCGCAGTTGACCGGCAGGAAGAGCTTGTCGTGCCGGTCGCTGTGGGCGTGGATGGCGTGGGCGACCAGCTCCTTGCCGCTGCCGCTCTCGCCGGTAATCAGGACGGTAGCCTGGGTGGGCGCGACTTTCTTCGCCATCTCCAGCACGTCCCTGAGCGGCTTGCTCTTGCCGATGATTTGTCCGAAGTCGTTTTCCATGAGCGCGCCGAAATGGCTTAATGTCCTGTTTATAGTCTGTTGCTCGCCGCAATTCAAACCGCCGGTGCAAGGCGATCCCGCGGCCTCCGGTTTACCTATGATTAGGAAAACGCCGCCGCCATTTTCTCACCGATAAGAATCCCTTCTTCCGGGAATCGAGTTCCGACGCGGCCAGCAGAGCAACGTCGAAGCGTGGCATCGTAATTGCGAAGCTTACCTTTCCGAACTCTGTTGGGCTTGGGTGTTATATGAAGCACACGGGCGCTTTAATCGCCTTTCTCTCGCTCTTTTTTTCCTGGCCGGCTGTCGCCCAGGAGAAGCTCGAGCGCGTCACCCTCGCGGTGCCGGTCCACGCTCTAAGCCAGCTTCCGTCTTACGTGGGCGTCCGCTTCGGTCTCTTTCGGGAAGAGCGGCTGGACGTCCAGATCGTGCAGATGCGGACCGCTTTGGTCGGGCCGGCGCTGATCTCGCGCGAGCTGGATTTCGGGACGGCCGCGGATACCATGCTCCGCGCGGCCACAACCGGACTCCCGGTAAAAGTCATCGCCTTCGGCGGCATTCAAGCCGCGCTCTCATTGAATGCGCGTCCGGAGATCAAGAGCGTCACGGATCTCAAAGGCAAACTCATCTCGGTCTCCTCCAAGGGCAGCACCACGGACATCGTTGCGCGCGAGATCGTCCGCTATTCCGGGCTGAACCCGGATAAAGACGTCATCACGATGCCGCTCGGAACCCAGACCAACCAGCTGGTCGCGCTGCGCGCCAACGCGGTCCAAGCGGCGCTGTTCACTCCGCCCTACGACGCGATCGCCGAGCGAGAGGGATTCAAGGTTGTCGCCTGGGCCGCCGACATCGTGAAAGACCAACTTCAGGCCGGGCTTGTGACCTCGGACGACAAGATCCGCGCCAACCCGGATCAGGTCAGGCGAATGGTGCGCGGCTTCGTCAAGAGCTTGATCTACCTGCGCCGGGAAAAGGGCAGAGTCGTGGCCTTAATCTCGAAGGAATGGAATATCGAGCCGGAGATCGCGGAGCGAAGTTACCAGAGCATAGTGAGGACGCTGAGCCCGAGCGGCTCGGCGACTATGGAAGCCGTTCGCAAGGTCATCGAGCAGACGCTGGCCACGATCAAGCAGCAAAAAGAGGTTCCGCTTTCTCAGGTGGTCCAACTGACGTTTTTGACCGAGGTTCACAAGGAGCTGGGCATCAAAGAGTGAAACGATGGCCGCATACAAAGACTTAAGAGGATATCTCGACGCCCTGGAAAAAGCGGGCAAGCTCAAGCACATCCGCCGCGCGATCAACAAAGACACCGAGCTCCATCCGCTCGTGCGTTGGCAGTTCCGCGGCCTCGACGAGGCGGAACGTTTCGGTTTTTTCTTCGACCGGCTCGTGGGAACCAACGGCGAGAGTTACAACGGCGCCGTCGCCTCCGCGGTCATCGCGCCGTCTCTAGAAGCGTACGCCATAGCGCTCAACTGCGCCGCGACCCGCCAGGCGATGTACGACAAGTGGGCCGAGGCCTTGCGCCGCCCTCTGCCTCCCAAGCGCGTCCCGAGCGGGCCGGTGAAAGAGGAGATTCACGTGGGCGACGGGCTGCTGGCCCACGGCGGGCTCAAAGAGTTTCCGATACCGGTCACGACCAACGGCTGGGAGGCGCTGCCGCGCTTGAGCGGCCTGTGCTGGGTCAGCAAAGATCCGGAGACCGGAGAGGTCAACGTCGGCACCTACAACGGCGTCCTGCTCGGCCCAGCGGAGAGCTGCGCGCGGGTTTCGCCGCGCGGCCATATGCGAATCCACTGGCAGAAGTGCAAAGGGCGCGGCGTGCCGCTTCAGGTGGCGGCGGTCGTGGGGCCGTCGCCGGCCGTGGTGATGACCAGCATCACGGAGATTCCTTACGGCGTCTCCGAGCTGGACGTCGCCGGCGGCCTGGCGGGCGAGCCGATCGAAGTGGTGCGTTGCGAGACGGTCGATCTGGAAGTTCCGGCGACGGCGGAGATCGTCCTGGAAGGTGAAATCCCCACCGACTACGTCCTGCCCGACCCCGCGAGCGGCGAGCACACCGGCTACACTTTCATCGATCGCTCGGCCCTGGCGTTTCACATCCGCTGCATCACGCACCGCAAAAATCCCATCTGGCACGATCTCGTCGACCAGTTTCCGCCGAGCGAATCGAGCGTGATGGGCAATATCAACCGCGAAGCCCACATGATCAACTTTCTCCGCAGCTCCTGCGGCATTCCCCAGGTGAAAGACGTGGCGTTTCACCACTGCGGCGGCTCGCGCCGGCTCGCCGTCATCCGACTGCAAGACCTGGGTGGTACCCGGACTTCCAATCGCACCGTCTGGCAGGCGCTCAACGCCTCGCTCGCCGTCTCGACCGAATGGCCCAAGATCGCGATCGCCGTCGACGACGATATCGACCCGTGGGATTTAGATTCCGTCTTCTGGGCGATCTGTTTTCGCTATCAACCCCACCGCGACACCCACATCGTCCAGGGCCGGGGCGCGACGGCGGACCAGTCGGGCGGCCCGCGCACCTTGTCGCTCGACGAGCAGGAATTTCCAACCAACCGCTCCGGGCTGCAGGGAAATTCTTCGATCTTGATCGACGCGACGCGCAAGTGGCCCTACACGCCGACCTCGCTGCCGACCAAAAAATATATGGATCGGGCAAGGGAGATCTGGGAAGAGGAGGGGCTTCCGTCGCTCAAGCCGCGCGAGCCGTGGCACGGCGTCTCCTGGGGGGAATGGCCGGAAAGTTATCGCCGCCACGCCGAGATGGGCGACCGCGGCGAGTTCGACAAGATCGCGGAAGAGATTTTGCAGCAGAAAAAAAAGGTGTGACGCGGAGTCAGCCCGCGGCTGACAAGAGCCGGAATCCATACCCCCTCTCTTTCTCCCCCTTGCAAAGGGGGAGACTAAGAGGGGGTCGCTCCCGCTTAGCAAGGGGGAGATTAAGCAGGGGTACTGGTGAAAACTAAAAAACTATCCGTGAGCGAGCTGGCGCAGCTCCGCGGGGAGGAGCGCAAAGAGGTATTGACTCGCGGCGCGATGGAAGAAGGAAGGTTGAGCTTCTACACCTCGACGGCGCCGGAGGACATCCAATCGCTGCTCATGGCCTTCGGCATGCGCTACCCGTTCATCCAGCCCGAGATGGTGCGCGACAAAGGAGTCGCGATCCGGGAGCGCATTATTCAAGAGTCCCGCGACGGCGGCTCGGCGGCGGACGTGGTCGAGCTCAACGACCTCAATCTCGGCAAACTGAAAGAGCGCGGGCTGCTCTGCCCCTACTATTCGCCGGAGGCGGAAGTTTATCCGCGCGAGCTGCATGAGAGCGAAGGCTTCTGGGTCGCCGAGCAGAAAAATTATCTGGTCCTGGCCTGGAACCCACAGTTGATCGACCAAGCTGCCGTGCCGCACGACTACGACGGCCTGCTCGACCCGAGACTGAAGGGCAAGATTACCGTGGAGGCCCATGACGCGAGCTGGATGGCGGCGTTGATGAACTACTGGGGCGAGAAAAAGGCGATAGACTTTTTCCGCTCATTGGGGCGCCAGGTCGGAAGCGTACGCGTCGGACACCAGATCATCGCCGAGCAGATCGCCGCCGGCAGCGTCGCCCTTTCTCCGCATATCCACAGCAACAACTCCGAGTGGCTCAAGCGCCGCAACCTGCCTATCGACTGGCGCCCGTTGGCGCCGGTGGAGGTCGAGCTCGTCGGCGCGGCCTTGCCGGCCGCCGCCCCGCATCCCCACGCCGCGCTTCTGTTGATCGATTACCTTCTCTCTCTCGAAGGACAAAAAATTTACCGCCGCTGGAAGCGCGTCCCGTGCCACCCGGCGGTGGAAGCCGACCCCCCGTATATGAGCAGCGGCTTCGACTCGATTCTGTTCGATGCCAAGAGCTATTTAAAACGGGAGAGCGAGTACGAGACCATCTGGCGCGAGCTGGTTCTACCCCCTGCGAGTCGCTCGCCGCAAGCGCAACAGGCGGCCGGGGGCGGAAAGTGAAGGGTGGGGAAGCGGTGCCCGCTCGCGTCCATGCCGATGACGACGTCTGGATTCCCAGCGTCTGCAAGATGTGTGGCAACGGCTGCGGCATCCTCGCTCATCGCGTCAACGGCGTCGTGGTGAAGGTCGAAGGCAACCCCGACAACCCGCACAATTTCGGCAAACTCTGCGCTAAAGGCCACGCGGCGATCATGGCGCTGTACGATCCCGATCGGCTGCGCTGCTGCCTCAAACGAACCAAT
>JBGPGE010000008.1:0-68199 GCA_041483675.1 Binatia bacterium | reverse complement strand
CGACTACGACTCCTTCGGCAACTTTAAACGGAAGGGCGGCAAGGCAAAGAACGCCTACGCCTTCACGGGTAGGGAGTGGAACAGGGAGATCGGACTGTATTACTACAGGGCGAGGTATTATGACGCGGCCACCGGAAGGTTTCTTGCTTTCGATCCCATCTTGAGAGGCGTGCAGCACACGGAGAGTAATTCGTGCCGGCAGGCTGTGGATTCGTTCCCCGTGCAGAGTCCACAGGAACTTAATCAGTACGTTTATGTGGTCAATGATCCGGTGAATCAAAGAGATCCCTTTGGGCTGGCGCTGTTCATCCCGCGGCGCGGGAACGGCAACTATAAGCCGGGCTTTACTCCTCAGGATCAGATATGCACGGTCCCGCCCGCGTTCGGGTTTCTCGATACAAATCCTTGCACAAGGAAATGTTGTCAAGAGCACGACGACTGCTATACCAAGTACGGCTGTAATGCTTCGTCATGGTGGGGCAATCTGCTCTTGTATCCTGGGATTTGCCAGCTTTGTAATGCCAAAGCTCTGATCTGTGTGTTGGGCAATCTAGGGAGAAGTACCTCCTGCGATTGTGAGACCTAGATATGCGGTCTGCACTGATAATTGTTTTTCTCGCCACCGGTTGTACCCTTATTAGTTGTGACTTGAGGTATGGGTTCTTAGAGTCTGTTTTTCAGTTATCGGAAGAATCGCGTTTTCCGCGATGGTTCGCTATTCCTCGAGATTATTCAAGGAAGGATTTGACAATGAGTTTAACTTTCTACACACATCCTCTATTTGAAAACAAGGTGAAAATAGTCGTTTACGGTCCTTCGCCAGGACGCAAGATGTTGAAGGAACAGATTGGGACTAGTCGGTTGCATCCTATTACGGAGCGCCAGTTTAAAGAGCAACGTGAGTATGCGGTGTATCCGAGTTATTTGATTGTTACAGTTGATGGCATTGAAGAGATTTTCGAACATCGCGAAAAGGGGAACATTCTGCATATCACAGACGAGCCAAGTGTGATGCGCAAATAGAACAGTCCAGACGCTGACGACACAAAAATTTTTCCGCCTGCATTTTATGCCTACGACAACTCTATAGTCCGATTGTAGCTCGCTGCATGACCGAAAGTTTGGGCAAGAATGACTGTTGTTCCTAATGCGTCTTTGCGGGCATACCGTCGGACAGAGTGATTCCGCTGCATGGAAACCTTAACGACGCGCAACACAGATCCTAGCGCGAACCTCTGCTTCGCTGTGACCGGCGGAATAGCTTCTCCGATCCTGATAAGCAACACTTCCAGAGTTTTTGGCGTGTGGGGCGATACTGGACTTTATGTAGTCGCCTTGTTTGTCTTTTTACTGCTTGGCTGGGCACTCACGTGCCATGCGCGGCGGTTCCCAACAGTAGCCGGGGTCGTTGCGCTTGCCGCCATTTGAGTTGGGGTTTTCGTCGATGCCATGCTTGACTTTTTCTTGCGTGCCTACGACCGAAACCTGTGGCCGTTAGAGATCATGCTCTGGTGGCTGTTTGCACCGATCCCAATGATTTTAGGGGCGGTTATTGGGAAAGCGTTTGTCCGAAAAAAAGCTGACAAGAGGACAGTTCTAGAGTAGAACTTTTGGCCTTTAACAGCTTCTCCCGGTACTCCGCTGGGGTGAGATTGCCCAGGGCGTCCTGCAATTCATTTGGCAGGAATAACCCGCCTGAGAAAAACTTTTTCATAGTCTTCGGTCCACTTGTAAGCCCCTCTACGCTGGGCTAGTGTCTCGTTCGGATATGGTGAGAATCCCTCGACCTCTGGCAAAAAGAAAAATCGTCACTCCCGTGGAAGCGGGAGTCCAGACGCGGAAAGAATATGGATTCCCGTTTACACGGGAATGACGGACGAAACGCAATGCCGTCAGTGTGTCCTCCCGGGTTCTGGATCAGCAGCGCTATGACAGCGGCGGAAGTTCATGTGGCCTGAGGCGATCGCGATCATTTCGGCAATGGGTTGGGCGGGCGACGCCGTGCTGGTGCGGATCGGCGCGCGGAACTCGAATATCATCGCGGCCGCTTTCATGAGCTACGCGTTGGCGGCTTTCTGGCTTTGGCTCTACGTCTGGGTCTATGTCCCGCTCGATCTCCTCTGGTCTCCGGCTACCATCTATTTTTTCCTGAGCGGCTGTCTACAACCTCTCCTGGCGCGGATTTTGTATTACATGGGCCTCACGCGTATCGGAGTTGCCCGCGCCGGCCCGGTTCGCGGCAGCGAGCCGCTGGTTTCCATGGCTTTGGCCGTCCTGTTTCTCCGCGAGCAGCCGAACGCGTTTGTCTACGGCGGCACGGCGTTGATCATCGCCGGCGTGTGGCTGATCCTATGGCGGCGCAGCGGCGAAACCCGGTGGAACGTCATCCATGTCCTTTTCCCCTTGGGCGCGGCGTTTTGCGGGGCTGTGTCGCAAAATTTGCGCCGGGCCGGGTTGTTGCTCCTCCCCGACCCATTTATCGGCGCGACGATCGGAAGCTCTACCTCGCTTGCGATCTTTGCGCTGTTTTTATTCATGACGGGAAGGTTTCACCTGGCCCGCCCCCAGAGGGAAAGCCTGCCGTTTTTTGGCGGCGCCGCCGTCCTCTCCGCCGGCGCGCAGATGCTGAATTTCACCGCACTCAATATGGGGGAGGTCTCCGCGATGGTCCCGCTCTTCAATACAACGCCGCTCTTTACGGTGCTCTTCAGCGCCGCTTTTCTGCGAGGCATAGAACATGTCACGCCACGAACCGTGCTTGGCGCTCTTCTGATGTTTGCCGGCGTCGTTGTTATTACCAGTCGTTAGCTTCGCCCCGACGTTCAGGATAGCGGGGTAGACCAAGGAAAAAAAATCTGATAGACAGAGGGCGATTTTAGCCAAGAAAAAAACCGTTCAAAGGAGGCGACCCATGGATCTCACAACCACCACGCTGCAACTCAACACCGCCGACGGGAAGATGGAGGCCTACGAGGCGCGCCCCAAAGACGGCGGCCCGCGGCCGGCGGTCATCGTGCTGATGGAGGCTTTCGGAGTCAACAAGCACATCAAGGACGTGACCGAGCGGATCGCCCGTGAAGGCTACGTGGCGATCGCGCCCGATCTTTATCATCGCGAGCCGGAGCGCATCGTTCCTTACGCCGAGCTGCAGAAGGCGGTCGGCATCATGACTCGCCTGCAGGATCCCAAGATCATGGCCGACGTGGGGGCCGTCATCGCGCACCTCAAGGCGCAGAACTACGTCAAGCCGGGCGCGCTCGGAGTGACCGGCTTTTGCATGGGCGGCCGATTTACCTATCTGAGCGCCGCGCATCACAACAAGGACGTCAAAGCGGCGGTCGCTTTCTACGGCGGCGGGATTCCGATGGGCAATCCGAGCCCGCTCTCCCGGACCGGCGAGATCAACTGCCCGATCCACCTCTTTTTCGGCGGCAAGGACGCGTTCATCCCGCAGGACCATGTCGCACAAGTCAACAAGGCGCTGACGGACAACAAGAAGACGTTTGCAATGAACGTCTATCCGGAAGCGGGGCACGGCTTTTTCTGCGACGACCGTGGCAGCTATCATGCCGACTCCGCCAAGGATGCCTGGGAGAAATTCAAGTCTTTCTTCGCCCGGCATCTGAAATAGGGGCGGCGATTTGCCCGGCAGGCGCAAAGGCGGCACGGTTACCGTCGGCCTCGTTCAAATGAGCGCGGCGGAGGCGCCGGATTCCAATCTCGCCAAAGCCGTCGCCAGGATCGAGGCGGCCGCCAGGAAGGGGGCTCAAATTGTTTGCCTCCAGGAGCTGTTCCGCTCGCGTTACTTTCCTCAGATCGAGGAGGCCGGAAAGTTCAAGCTGGCGGAAAGCATCCCCGGTCCCACGACCGACGCGCTCAGCCGAGTGGCGCGGTCGAAGCGGATCGTCATCGTCTCCTCCATCTTTGAGCGCCGCTCCGCCGGCGTGTTCCACAACACGGCGGTGGTGATCGATGCCGACGGCGCGATCCTGGGCAAGTATCGCAAGATGCACATCCCGGACGACCCCGGCTATTACGAGAAGTTTTATTTCACCCCCGGCGATCTCGGCTTTCCCTGTTTTCAAACGCGTTACGCAAAGATCGGCGTGCTGGTCTGTTGGGATCAGTGGTTTCCCGAGGCCGCGCGGCTGGTCTCGATGCGCGGCGCGGAGATCATCTTCTATCCCACGGCGATCGGCTGGCTGGCAGGGGAGCCGCGGGCCGCGGCCAGGGCGCAAAGAAACGGCTGGGAGACGATCCAGCGCGCCCACGCGGTCGCCAACGGCGTCTACGTCGCGGTGGTGAATCGCGTGGGGCGGGAGGGTAAGATTAAATTTTGGGGAAGCTCTTTCATCGCCGACCCTGCGGGAGAGATCATTGCCAGCGCCGGCGGCGATCAAGAGGAACTCCTGCTGGCCCGCTGCGATCTAAAAAAAATAGATGAAACGCGCCAGAGCTGGCCGTTTCTCCGGGACCGGCGGATCGACGCGTATGGCGGTCTGACCGCTCGGTACCTTGACGACTAGACCACGGACCGTCCCTTGAATCCTTCTGCTAAGGATACCCATGCCCCTTGCCCGCGCGAGTTGGGCTACCGCATGCCGGCCGAGTGGGAACCCCACAGGGCGACCTGGCTGGCGTGGCCGCACAACCGCGACGCCTGGCCGGGCCAATTGGACCAGCTCAAGGAAATCTGGGTGCAGATGGTTAAGGCGCTCGCGCCGCATGAGACGGTTTGTCTATTGGTGAACGAACAGCGGGCTCACGACGAGGCGGACCGGCGACTGCGGCGGGCGGGCGTGGAGATGGGGCATGTGACCTTCCACACGATTCCGACGGTCGATGTCTGGTTTCGAGACTTCGGCCCGACCTTCGCGGTGAAGCGGGACGGCGATCAGCGGCTCGCTCTCAACGATTGGATTTTCAACGGTTGGGGCGGGAAGTATGAATCTTACCGGGCCGACGATAGCGTGGCGAAGGCAATGACGCCGCTCTTGGGCGCACGGGTTTTCGAGCACCCTGTCGTGCTCGAAGGCGGCTCCATCGAGGTCAACGGCCAGGGCGCGTGTCTCACGACGGAGCAGTGCCTGCTGAATCCCAACCGCAATCCGCACTTAAGCCGCGCCGGGATCGAGCAGTTTCTCAAGGATTCCCTAGGCGTGGATCAGGTTATCTGGCTGGGGGAAGGGATCGCGGGCGACGACACCGACGGTCATATCGACGACATCGCCCGGTTCGTGGATCCGACGACCGTGGTATGCGCGCTCGAACAGGACCCGCGCGATCGAAATTACCGCCCGTTGCACGAGAACTATGAGCGTCTTGAAGGCGCGGAAGATCGGAACGGCAAAAAGCTCACGATAGTCCCGCTGCCGATGCCCGGCGCCGTTGCCGATGCAGGAGCGAGACTGCCGGCCAGCTATGCGAATTTCTACATCGCCAACGGCGTCGTTCTGACGCCTACCTACGACCATCCTAATGACCACACGGCCCTCGGCATCCTTCGAGAGCTTTTTCCGGATCGCGCCGTCATCGGTATTCCCTGTGCGCCGCTTGTTACCGGGCGCGGGGCGATTCATTGCGTGACGCAGCAAGAGCCGCTGGTTTCGGCGCTATAAAACTTCTATCCTCAGGCCGGTCAAAAAGGTCTGACCTGAGCTAAGTCGAAAGTTCCAGCCACAAGGCGCGCGCCGGCGAGGGATGAGGGATGAAGGATGAGGGATGAAAAAATTCATCCCTCCGCCCTCCGCCTTCATCCTTTCTTGAAACGATGGACCTTTTTCAGCGGTCTGCAAGCGCTTGCAAAGCGGGGGCAACCTCCTTACTATGAGCGGCAATGGGTCAGGTTATCAAGCTGAAGGAAGTCCACCAGGCTCGGCAGCGCCGCGCGGAAAAGATGAGCGTGGAGCAATGCGTGGAAATGCTCGAATGGAACCTTAAGCGTAGCTTGGACCAGTATTTTTCCTCGCCGCCCGAAGAGAGAGCGATACGCGCCACTCAAATGCGCAAGCTGAGCGAGCTTTTGGAATACGCCCTTCGGTTGCTTTAACTCCCCAACGCCAAATCGTGGACTCCCTGAATCCTATCGCGCTGCTGCTCCTGTTCCTGGGCGGCGTCGCCCTTCTCGGCTGGCTTTTGCTCCGCCGCGTCCAAACGATGCTGGGGGAGAAAAAGGAAGATCAGTCGATGATCCTCATCCAGCAACAGATCGACCAGCTGCGCGGGCAGTTTACGCAGGTGCTCGACGGCAGCACGCAACTCATTCATCAGCAGTTGGGACAATTGATGACCCACGTGAACGACCGGCTCAAGGAAAGCTCCGAGGTCATGCAGAAAACCCAGCAGAACCTGGGGGAGAGGCTCGATAACGCGGCCCGGGTCGTGGGCAATGTGCAAAAAAGCCTGGGCAGCCTGGAGGAGGCGAATCGCAAAATCTACGAAGTCGGAAAAGACATCGCCTCCCTGCAGGAGATCCTTCGCGCCCCCAAGCTCAGGGGCGGCCTGGGAGAGTTCTTCCTCGAAGATCTCTTAGGCCAGATTCTTCCGTCCGATCACTTCGCCACGCAGTTCGCCTTCAGGAGCGGCGAGAAGGTGGACGCGGTCATCAAGTTGGGCGGTTCGGTGGTTCCGGTCGATTCCAAATTCCCCTTGGAAAATTTCAGGCGCCTCCTAGATGCCGGCACAGACGAAGAGAAGGCTAAAGCCAAACGCCAGTTCGTGAGCGACGTCAAAAAACACATCGATGCGATTGCGACGAAATACATTCTGCCCGACGAGGGAACCTACGACTTCGCCCTCATGTATATTCCGGCGGAAAACGTCTATTACGAAACGATCATCAAGGACGACTTTGCGGGCGGGGAGAAGGGGCTGAGCCAGTATGCGATGGGCAAACGGGTTATCCCGGTTTCTCCCAACAGCTTTTACGCCTACCTTCAGGCCATCGTCCTGGGCCTCAAGGGGATGAAGATCGAAGAGCGGGCCAAGGAGGTCATGCAGTACCTGGGCCGCCTCGAAGGGGACTTCGGCAGATTCAAGGACGAGTTCAGTCTGGTTGGAAAGCATCTGGGCCACGCCCAGTCGAGTTTTCAGGCGGCGGAAAAGCGACTGGATCAATTCGGGCAGAAGCTGCTGGCCGCGGATGGCGACAAGAAAACCCTTCCCGATCCGACCTAGAAGAGACTTTGCTTTATCCAAAACTGTTACCGCCGTGTAGAAATTACCCGTCGCGGCGCGTAGAAATTACCGCAGTAGCTCCCGCACCGGACCTTTCTCGGACGGACTAGAGCCGCGATCTCAACGTCAATTTCCTTTGCCTCCTTCGCGGCAATCCAAGGAAATCGGCGCGGCGTGGATGCCGCAAAACGTCATATCCGTTGGACAAAAGTGTCGTGCCCCCCGCTATAGAGTAGCTAGAGCGGTGTTGCGGGGCGTAGATCGCGGAAAGCGCGTCCATACTTTCGCGGGAAAATCCCGGCCTCGCTTGGAGCGATATGGAACCGGCGCGCCTGCCGGACGATGGATGGCATTCTCTTTGCTGGCAGTTTACAAGGCGCGGGCTTCCGCTCCACCACACAGGAGGTGTTGTGATGTTCATTCATAGAAGTCGGATCATTGTCGTTTTGTTTTTTTTGGCGAGCGTTGGGCTGTTGGTCCAGCCGGTCGAAGCGGCGAAGCTGACTAGATTGGACGGCACGGTTTACGCGATCGATACGACGGCGAAAACGGTCACGCTGAAAGACGCCGGTGACGTGTTGAACACGTTGAACATCACGCGTAGCAGCAAGATCACGCGCAACAATAAAAAAGCGACCCTCGCCGACCTGGTCCTGGGGGATCAGGCCAGCGTCCAGTTCGACGTTCTACGGAATGCCAAGCAGGTAGCGGCCAAAGGACCTAAGGTGACCACCGTGCGGGGCGGCGTGCTGAATGTGAGCGGGGGGACGGGGGTGGTGCAGATCACAACCGGAAACTTCGGCACCAATGCCCAAACCCGCGTCCTTCGAAACGGCAAGGTTTCATCGCTCAAGTCGCTTACGGCCCACGACACCCTGAAGGCGCACCTCGCCGCAAGGGGCGCGCCAGCTCCAACGGTGGTAGCGGGAAGCGGGGATGCCCTGGATGTCATCGCCGAAGGACCCGAAGAGAGTGAACTACACGGGACCGTTGCGGTCGTGGATACAACGGCAGGCACAGTGACCATTACTCCGAAGGAGGGCGGTTCCGACGTAACCGTAAATGTCACGGCCGATACGCTGATCGAAGTCTGCGACGGAGCCGCAACGATCAACGATCTGGCGAGCGGGCTGTTTGTCGAGCTAGTGTACGACCCGCTAACCCTCAACGCCTTTAGGATCGACGCCGAGTGTGAAGGAGAAGAGGCCGAAATCGAAGGCGTGATTACGGCCATCGATCCGACAGCCGGCACCGTCACGATCACCAACGGCGACGGAGTTGCCATCACCCTGCTAGTGGACGCCAGCACCAAAATCGAACGTAACGACGTGCCGGCTCTCCTCTCGGACTTGCTGGTCGGGGATGAGGCGAGCGCGGAATATAATAGCGTCACCATGGTTGCCAACGAGATCGAAGCGGGAGTGGAACCTGAAGAGCCACCCGATCCCGAAACTGAGCCGGTGCCGGAGCCGGCACACGACTAGGCCAGCACGATAACGGGAAACCGGCCCCGGTTAACCGGGGCCGGTTCGACCCTCGGCGTTCGCCGCGCATGCCCGCTTAACGTAGTTTGATCTTGCCGAATTTTTCCTGAAACTCCTTCTCGATATTTTTCATCAGCTCTTCTCTTCGGTCGAAGAGCCGCTTGGGGGTTCTTGGCGGCCGCTTCGCGAGAACGTACGCGGTGAGGATGGGAAGGGCGATGGTGGAGTCTACGTAACAGACCACCGAGTCGGCCAAGCGGTCCGGATCGATCTTTCCCCAGCTGACCGCCTCGGCCGGCGTGGCGCCGGAGAGTCCGCCGGTATCCGGCCGGGCATCGGTGATCTGAATGAAATAATCGTGTCCCTTTTCAGTCAGACTCAGCACCTCTTGAATGTGCGGTTCGGTCTGGAGGAGAAAGTTCTTCGGCGAGCCGCCGCCAAGAACAATCGCCGCGCTCTTTCCGCCGCCTCGCTTCGCGTCGAGGACGATCGCCGCGGACTCATTCACGTCGAGCGAGACGTCGAAGGCCAGCTTGTTTCCCTTGAGGGCTATGGCCGCGACGTTCATCCCGATAGAGCTGTCTCCGGGGGAAGAGGTGTAGATCGGCACCGCGTGATGGTAGGCGGCGGCCAGCAGGGATTTTTTCTCGGTTCCGAGCAGCTTCTCGCGTTCCGCGAGGTATCTTCCCACGCGGTAGTGCAGCTCCGAGGTGCTCATCGCCCGCTGGAATTCCGGCGCTTTGAGAAGCTCGCGGAAGAAGTCGTCGGTCGAGATGAGGATGTCGTAGTCGAAAAAGATGTCGTAGATCCGGACGATCCCCTCCTCCCTCAGAACGACATCGTCCGCGTTGGGCGTTCCCCGATGCATGGGAAGACCCATCGCGAAATGCGTATCGTGGTAGAGATTGGCGCCGGTGCTGACGATCCAGTCTACAAAGCCGTTTTCGATGAGGGGAATGAGGGCTGAAACGCCCAGCCCGGCGGGGGTCAGGGCCCCGCTCAGGCTGAGACCGACGGTGACGTCGTCGGAAAGGATCTTATCTGCGAATAACTGGCAAGCTTCGCGGAGCCGGCCGGCATTGTACGAGAGGAAGTCGCTGTCGACCAGCTCCGCGATAGAGGTTTTAGGGGTGATCGGACTTGGATCGATTCTCCTCCCGGTGAGAAACTGGCTCTTTCTCGCCATCGCCCATCCGCGCGGCTACTCCTTGATCTCCGCCGCCCGTCTCTGGAGGTAGGCGTTACGCACCGCGCTATAGAGATCGACCACGCTCTCTTCGACCCGCTCGAACTTGTCGAGGTTGAGCGACCGTTCGTTGACGTACCTGGCTCCATAGGTGCCGATAGTTACGCCGATCGGGAAGAAGTAGCTCATCGGATTCATGGCGGTATCAAAGGCCAAGCCGATGGCATCGCGCACGGTCAGCGGCGGCAGCAAGGGAAGGATCAAATAGGGGCCGGGGCCGATTCCCCAGACTCCGAAGGTCTGTCCGGTATCTTCGTCGCTCTGCTGGATTCCGAAGCCGTCCTTCGCGACATCGAGGAAGCCCACAAACCCGATCGTGCTGTTGATGGTAAAACGGGCGACTTCGCGTCCTGCTCCTCCGAACTTGGCCTGGAGCAGGTTGTTGACCAGGCGTCGCGGGAAGAGGAGATTATCAAAACTATTTTTCAGGCTTCTCTGGAACGCATCCGGGAGGATAAAATCCCATACGGTCGCTATGGGCTTCAAGACCCAGCGGTCGGCTTGCCGGTTGAAAGTAAAGATCGCCTCGTTGAATCCCTCCCAAGGATCCAGGTCGCGGTCGTCGCCTCCCGCCCCGGCTTGCGCTTCATCCAGGTCCAAGGCGTTCGTGAGAACTTGGGTGTCGTCCAGGCTCCCCGGAGCGGCGAACTCCGCCGAGGCCGCTTCGACGACGCTCAGCTCGCCTTGCTCGGCGTGGGCTCTCCACGGGCTCCCAAAGCTGAAGACAGCGAGCGCCGCCAGCACGATCAGCGTCTTACACAGTTCGGAAAGGCGTTGATGCATCCCCATTTAAGTGTTCCTCCTACTGAGATACTTTCGCCACATCTACACGAAGTTTTAGGTCCGGTCAAGCCTTTTTTCGACTTCTTTTTTCTGCTTGTCCGCCGGCCCGACCGATCCGCCCGGATGCCTAGGGCAATGAAGGTTTGCAAACCCCCGGCCAATTAGGTATTTTTGCCTCGTATGGATGCTAAAAAAGCCCTTCCCTCGGTGGTGTTGGGCGTGGCCGGGGGGATAGCCTGCTATAAGTCGGTCGAGCTGGTTCGGCTGCTTGTCCAGGAAGGCTTCACGGTGCGGGTGGTGATGACCCGGGAGGCAGCGGAATTCGTCACTCCGTTAACTTTCCAGACCCTCTCCGGCCGGCCGGTTGCCACCGAGATCTTCAGCCTCACCCAGGAATCCGAGATCGGCCATATCAATCTGGCGGACCAGGCGGACGTGTTCGTGGTCGCGCCCGCCACGGCCAACATCATCGGCAAGATCGCCGGCGGAATCGCGGACGACCTGCTCACGACCGTGGTCATGGCGACGCAGGCCCCGGTGCTGATCGCGCCGTCGATGAACGTCCATATGTACGAGAATCCGATCTTGCAGGAGAACATCCGCAAGTTAAGGCGTGTGGGTTATCATTTCATGGAACCTGCGGAGGGATATCTGGCCTGCGGCTACGAGGGGAAAGGGCGCCTGCCCGAGCCGGAGCAGATCGTCGAGGAGATACGGCGGCTGCTAAAAAAAAAGGACCTCGCGGGTGAAAAGCTGCTGATCACCGCCGGACCGAATCACGAGCCGCTCGACCCGGTTCGTTATCTCGCCAGCCGTTCCTCGGGCAAAATGGGCTACGCGCTCGCGCGGGCGGGGCTCAGGCGAGGAGCGGAGGTGACGTTGGTGAGCGGCCCGACGGCTCTTCCGCCGCCGCAGGGCGCCAAGGTTGTCAGAGTCAGGACGGCGGCCGAGATGCGCGCCGCGGTGTTGAAGGAATTTCCGCAGGCAACGGCCGTATTGATGGCCGCCGCGGTAGCGGACTACCGGCCGGAGCGGACCGCGCCGCACAAGCTCAAGAAAACCGAGACGACCCTCCATCTCACTCTCAAGCCCAATGCCGATATTCTAAAAGAGCTAGGCGCAAAAAAGAACGGTCGGATGCTGATCGGCTTTGCCGCCGAAACCGAGGAGCTGATGGCGAACGCGAAAAAGAAGCTGCGCGAAAAAAACCTCGACATGATCGTCGCCAACAACGTGGCCGAAGAGGGAAGCGGCTTCGAGGGAGACACCAACATCGCCACTATCCTGGACCGGACGGGAGGCGTGCAGCCGCTGCCGTTGATGACCAAGGAGGAAGTGGCCGACCGGATCTACGATCGCCTCCTCGCGCTGAAAGACGCCAAAGAACGTTCCGCCGTTTAGCTTGTCTGGGCCGAGAATCGCTTGGTCAATTGTCATGGTTCGACTGTGCTCACCATGACCCTGAGCAACGTCGAATGGGTCAAAGCATGCGGGAATGACGGACTTCGTAACGGAGAGCGTTTGACAGGGCCGCGGATCGACTTGCCGAGTTGATAGTAATCCAATAACGGTGCTAAGATGCGATTCATGGGTGAACCGGCCGGCTCGACGGATGCGCGAGCAGAGTTAACGACGCTCGTGACGACGCTCCGCGGCCATCTGCAACAGAGGGCCGCCGCCGGAATCCGCGCTATGCCTAAGAAGCGCGCGGGACACGGGCAAGCCGATCAACCGGGGACCTCCGGCACGCTTGGCGGCCTGGACGACAACCTGTTTTCGGACTACGGCGAGGCGCGCGCGGCCGATTCCCTGGAGAAATTGCGCGCGGCGATCGGCGACTGCCGCCGCTGCAAACTTTCGTCGGGGCGCACCCACCTGGTCTACGGCGTCGGCAATCCTCGGGCGGAGATCCTGTTTGTCGGCGAAGGGCCGGGCCGGGATGAAGATCTGCAAGGGGAACCCTTTGTCGGAAGAGCCGGCCAACTGCTCACCGACATCATCACCAAAGGCATGAAGCTTCGGCGAGAGGACGTTTACATCGCCAACGTGATCAAGTGCCGCCCGCCGGAGAATCGCAATCCGGAACCCGACGAGGTCGAGTCGTGCGAGCCGTTTCTCAAAAAGCAGATCGAGCTGATCCGGCCGCGGATCATCGTCGGGCTGGGCAAGTTCGCGGTCCAGACGCTGCTTCAGAGCAAAGTGTCGATCACGCGCTTGCGCGGGACCTGGCACGAATACCACGGCATCAAACTCATGCCGACGTTCCATCCGGCATATCTGCTGCGCAACCCGGGAGACAAAAAACTTGTTTGGGAAGACATCCAGAAAGTTCTTGAAGAGCTCAAGACGGCCTCTGCTTAAGGCCGGGCTGGCGCTGCTGTTCATCGCGCTCGGCCTGTCGGCACTCGCCCAGCCGAAGGGAGCGTCGGGGCCGCGCGTCGACCTCATCGTGATCGACGGCAGCATTAATCCCGCGGTCGACGATTTTATCCGCGAGAGCATCGCCCGCGCCCGCAACGCCGGCTCGAAGGCGATGATCATTCAACTCGACACCCCCGGCGGCCTGCTCACCTCCACCCGCTCCATCGTCAAGGATATCCTCGGCGCGCCGGTGCCGGTCATCGTTTACGTCGCCCCGAGCGGAGCGGGCGCAGGCTCGGCCGGAGTCTTTATTACGATGGCCGGCCATATCGCGGCGATGGCGCCGGGAACCAACATCGGCGCCGCCCATCCGGTCGCCGGCGGCGGGCAGGAAGTCAAAGGGGTGATGGGCGAGAAGATCGAAAACTTCACTGCTTCGTTCAGCGAGGCGATCGCGCAGAAGCGCGGGCGCAACACGGAGTGGGCGATCCAGGCGGTGCGCCGCAGCGTCTCGATCACGGAAAAAGAGGCGTTGAAAAAGAATGTTATCGACATTGTGGCCAAAGACATCGACGATCTGCTCAAGCAGGCCGAGGGCAGGAAAGTAGACGTGGACGGCCACGAGCAGGCGTTGTCCCTCCAGGGGGCGCGCATCGAGCGCTTCGAGATGGGACTCAAGCAGAAGGTGATCAACATTCTGGCCGACCCCAACATCGCCTATCTGCTGTTGATGGCCGGCATCCTCGGTCTCTACATGGAGTTCTCCCACCCCGGCGTGATCTTTCCCGGAGTCGCCGGCGGCATCTGCCTGCTGTTAGGGCTGACATCACTGCAGATTCTTCCGTTCAATTACGCCGGGCTGCTGTTGATCTTGCTGGGGGTGGCGCTGCTCATCGGCGAGGCGTTTGTACCGAGCTTCGGTGTCCTCGGGATCGGCGGCGCGATCTCTCTCGCCTTGGGTTCGCTGCTGCTGTTCGATACGGAGGGTTCCGACTTGATGGTGGACCGTTCGATGATCTTCGCGGTCGTCGGCACGGTGAGCGGCTTGATGCTGTTGCTCGCGTATCTGGTTTTCAACTCGCAGCGGCGCAAGCCGACGTTGGGCTTAGAAGGCCTGGTCGGCGAAATCGGCGAGGTGAAAGAGGCGCTGAAACCCGGCGGCAGAGTTTTCGTTCATGGGGAATTATGGAGCGTCGATGGAGATGGGGAAGAGATCGGAGTAGGGGAGAAGGTGGAGGTGGTGAGCTTTGACGGGATGCGTCTTAAGGTGAAGCGAGCTTCGAAGGACGCGGGCTTGCGCTGAGAAGAGAGGAGGAAGTCATGTTAGGTCTCGGACCTTTGGGAACGGTGGGTTTCATCTTGCTGCTTTACGTGGTGAGCTGCGTGAAAATCCTGCGTGAATACGAGCGGGCCGTCATTTTCCGGCTTGGCCGCATGGTGCCTGCGCGAGGGCCGGGGATTACCTGGATCTGGACGTTTATCGAGAAGATGGTGCGCATGGATCTTCGGACGGTCACCATGGACGTCCCTCCTCAGGATGTGATTACGCGCGACAACGTATCGGTTAAGGTCAACGCGGTGCTCTACTTCAGGGTGGTGGATCCCAATCGCGCCATTCGCGAGGTTGAAAACTATCTCTTTGCCACGTCGCAGCTCGCCCAGACGACGCTCAGGAGCGTCTGCGGTGAATGCGTGTTGGATGAACTGCTCGCCGCGCGCGAGAAGATCAACGCCCAGGTTCAGACTATTATCGACCAGCACACCGATCCCTGGGGCATCAAGGTCAGCCAGGTGGCGCTCAAGCACATCGATCTGCCGCAGGAGATGCAGCGGGCGATGGCCAAGCAGGCGGAGGCGGAGCGGGAGCGGCGCGCCAAGGTCATCCACGCCGAGGGAGAATTTCAGGCTTCGCAGAAACTGGCCGACGCGGCCGAGGTCATGGCCAGGCAGCCCATCGCCTTGCAGCTGCGTTTTCTCCAGAGTCTGGTTGAAATAGCGTCGGAAAAAAGCTCGACCATTCTCTTTCCAGTGCCCATTGACCTGCTGACGCCGTTTCTGAAAAAGGGCGACACGTAAAGACGGAAAATGGAGTATTGGAGTAATGGAGTAGTGGGTTAACGGAGCGAAGAACATTACTCCAGCACTCCAATACTCCATTACTCCAATCCATTGACCCCGTTCCTACGCGAAACGACCAAACCGTAAGAGCCTTCTCCGATGGATCTCCGAGAGTTCCAGTATGAGCTGCCGCGCTCGCTGATCGCGGCGACGCCGGCGCCGGATCGCGCCGCGGCCCGACTGATGGTGGTGCGCAGAGAAAGTGCGGAGATATCCCACAGTAGTTTTTCGGCGCTGGGAGATTTTTTGCGGCCCGGCGACCTGCTCGTCTTAAACGACACTCGCGTCTTCCCCGCGCGCCTTCGCGGGCGCAAGGAGAGCGGCGGGGAAGTCGAGCTGCTGCTCGTGGAGCCTTTTCCTCACTGGGCCGGCCTCTGGATCGCCCTGATAGACGCCGCGAAGAAGCCGCTGGTGGGCAGCCGGATTATTTTTGCCTCGGACGTCTACGCGGAGATCATCGGCGAGCTCGGCCGGGGACGCTATGGGGTCAGATTTCACTACGAGGGGGATTTCATGAGCCTGCTGGAGCGGATCGGCGAGCCGCCGATTCCTCCCTACGTCGGCAAGCAGAGGGCCGTGGCCGCCGTTGATTGGGAGCGCTATCAGACGGTTTACGCGCGCCAAGTCGGGGCGGTGGCTGCGCCGACGGCCGGGTTTCATTTCACGTCGGAATTTTTGGAGGTGTTGAGCGAGCGAGGCATCGAGCGGGCGTTTCTGACGTTGCACGTCGGACCGGGGACGTTCGAGCCGGTGCGTGAAAACGAAATCGAGAAGCACCGGATGGAAGGTGAGCACTACTCGTTGACGGCGGAGACGGCGGAGAAAATCAATCTTGCCAAGGCTCGCGGCAGCAAGGTCGTCGCCGTAGGCTCGACAACGACGCGCGCGCTCGAATGGATAGCCCGTAAGAAGGGCAAGGTGGAGGCGGACGAGGGACTCGCGCGGCTCTTTATCCATCCAGGGGACTCGCTCGGCGTCATCGACGCCCTGGTCACCAACTTTCATCTGCCCGGCTCGACGCCGCTGCTGCTCGTCGCCGCGTTCGCCGGACTCGATCTCATCCGGCGCGCCTACGAAGAGGCGATCCGCGCGGAGTATCGGTTCTACAGCTATGGGGACGCAATGCTTATTCTATGACATTTTAGATTTTAGATTGCCGATTTTCGATTGAATCTAAAATCCAAAATCAAAAATCGAAAATTGGAACATGGCTTTCAATTTCACCGTTATCAAGAAAGATTCGAGTAGTCGTGCCCGTCTGGGGCGGCTTGTCACGGCTCACGGCGTGGTCGAGACGCCGGCGTTTATGCCGGTGGGGACACAGGGCACCGTGAAGGCCGTGTCGCCACGGGAGCTGGAAGAGATAGGTTGTCAGATCCTTCTTGGAAACACTTATCATCTCTACCTTCGGCCCGGAGTCGAGGTGATCCGTGAGTTTGGCGGGCTCCACCGCTTTATGGGTTGGGAGCGGTCGATCCTGACCGACAGCGGCGGCTTTCAGGTATTCAGTCTGGGGGCGATGCGGAAAATCACCGAAGACGGCGTCCGCTTTCAGTCGCACCTCGACGGGTCGAGCCACGTTCTCACGCCGGAGAGCGTCGTCGAGATTCAAGAAGCCTTGGGGAGCGACATCGCGATGGTCCTCGACGAGTGCATCCCGCACCCGGCGAGCCGCGAGTACGTCGTCGCTTCCACCGAGCGCACCGTGCGCTGGGCGGAGCGCTCGCTTAAGGCGCGCGCGCGGGAGGATCAGGCGCTGTTCGGTATTATTCAAGGCGGCATGTACGAGGATCTCCGGACTGAGTGCGCGCGCCGAATGACGCCTCTCAAGTTCGACGGTTTCGCCGTCGGCGGTTTGGGCGTGGGGGAGGAGGAAGGGCTGCTCCATTCGATGGCGGAATTTTCCGCCGGGCTATTGCCCGAAGCGCGCCCGCGCTACCTCATGGGCGTCGGCCGCCCGGAAGATATCCTCCATGCCGTGCGCTCGGGCTACGACCTCTTCGACTGCGTCCTGCCGACGCGCAACGCGCGCACCGGCACGCTATTTACGTCCGCAGGAAAGATGAACATCAAGCGTGCGGAATATGCCAAAGACCCCCGGCCGGCGGATGAGTCTTGCGACTGCTATTGCTGCCGCCGTTTCTCGCGCGCCTACCTGCGCCATCTCTATCAGGCGGGCGAGATACTTGCGTCTTGCCTTTTAACCCTGCATAATTTGCATTTCTATCATCGGCTGATGGAAAAGTTGCGCCAGGCGATCCGGGAGGACGGCTTCGACGGTTGGCGCGACGATTCGGCCGTCATGCTGAAGGATACAGATTCAGGCGAGGAGGAATGATGATCGATTTAGCGTATGCGCAGGCGGGACCGGGGGCGGGCGGGGCGAGCGGGCTGATAAGCTTCGCCCCGCTGATATTGGTTTTCGTCGTTTTTTACTTTTTGCTGATCCGGCCGCAGCAGAAAAAGGCCAAAGAGCACCGGGAGATGTTGGGGCAGCTCAAAAAAAACGATGACGTGATGACCTCCGGCGGGATTTACGGTAAGGTTGTGAACTTAACCGACGCGGTGGTGACGCTGGAGGTGGCGCCGAACGTGCGGGTCAGAGTCCATCGGCCGCAAATCTCCCAGGTTGTGACCGGAGAAAAACCGGCCGCCAAAGAGGGCAAGGAGCAATAACATGCAACGGGGTGTGGTCGTTCGTCTGGCGATTTTTCTCGTCTTGAGCTTCGCGTCGGGCCTCTATCTGCTGCCGTCGGTCGTCGGCGAGCTGCCGTCGTGGTGGGGTTCCTACCTTCCGGCGGAGCGGATCAATCTCGGATTGGACCTCCAGGGCGGGAGCCATCTGGTCTTGGAAGTCAAAGTCGACAAGGCGGTCGAAAACGCGATCGAACGGATGAAAGACGACTTGAACAGGCTGCTGAAAGAAAAGGGCATCGCCTTCAGCGAGCTTTCCCGCGTTCGCGCCAATCAGATCCAGCTTAAAGTCCCGACGGCGAGCGCCGACAAACTGAGAGATCTGCTCAAAGCCGAATTCCCGAACCTCACCGTGACCAACCCGCAAACCGCCGCCGGCCAGACGGAATTTGTGCTGGCGTTGAGCCCGAAGGATCTCAAAGAGCTGAAGGACGCCACCGTGGATCAGGCGCTCGAAACCATCCGCAACCGGATCGATCAGTTCGGCGTGAGCGAGCCGATCATTCAGCGCCACGGCGAGCAGGACATTCTGGTCCAATTGCCTGGAATTCAGGATTCGGACCGAGCCAAGGAGATCATCAAGAGGACGGCGCTGCTGGAGTTCAAGCTGGTGGCCGAGTTTCCCAATCCCGAAGAGGCGCTGCGCAGCGGGCCGCCGCCCGGCATGGAAATCCGTTACGGCGATGGCAGAGCCGGCGGCGAAAAACCCCCCTATCTCCTGGAGGCACGCACGCTCATGACCGGCGATTATATCACCGACGCCCGCGTGCGCCCCAGCCAGCAGCTCGAAGGGCCCTACGTCGAGCTGATCTTGAGTTCGAGCGGCGCGCGGCTGTTCGAGAGGATCACGGGCGACAACGTCAAGCGCCGCCTGGCCATCATCCTCGACAACAAGGTTTACTCGGCGCCGGTCATCCTGGGCCGGATCGGCGGCGGCCGGGCTTCGATCACGGGAAACTTCGAGATGAAAGAGGCGCGCGACCTCGCGCTGGTGCTGAGAGCCGGCGCCCTGCCCGCGCCGCTGGAGATCGTCGAAGAGCGCACCGTGGGTCCCTCCCTCGGCCGCGACTCGATCCGACAGGGAATTATCTCGTTTATCGTCGGCGGATCCCTCGTGATCCTGTTTATGATCGCGTACTACAACGGCGCCGGCCTGGTGGCCGACGTGGCCGTCGTCTTCAACATCCTTTACTTGATAGCGGTCCTGGCCGGCTTTAAGGCCGTGCTGACGCTCCCCGGCATCGGCGGCATCGTCCTGACCATCGGCATGGCCGTCGACGCGAACGTGCTCATCAATGAGCGCATACGGGAAGAGCTGCGCGCCGGCAAATCCCCGCGCGCCGCCATCGAGGCGGGTTACGAGCGCGCGCTGCCGGCCATTCTCGACTCCAATATCACGACGTTTCTGTCCGGCGTCATTCTCTTTCAATTCGGCACCGGTCCGATACGAGGATTCGCTATCACGCTTTGCATCGGCATCGTCACGACGATTCTGTCCGCGGTTTACATGACGCGGATTTACTACGATTATCGCATCGCGGCGCGAAAGCTCGCGCGGATCAGCATCTGAGGGGAACACTATGGAGCTTATCAAACCGGGAACGAAAATCCCGTTTACGAAATACCGTCACATCGCCGTGGCTATCTCGACGCTGGTGAACGTCGCGGTGCTGGCCTTGCTGCTCATCAAAGGACCGAACCTGGGCGTCGATTTTGCGGGAGGCACTCTGGTGCAGCTTAGGTTTCAACAAAAGATTTCAATCCCCGAGGTCCGCCAGGCGCTTACTCCATTGGGGTTGGGCGAGGGGGTGGTCCAGGACTTCGGCCAGGACGGTTCGAACGAATTCATCGTCCGGCTGGAGAAGAGCTCGATCGAACTCGGCGCGCTGGGAGAAAAGATTCGCGGCGCGCTCTCCGCCCAGTTCGGGCAAGGCCGCTTTGAGATTCGTCGTATCGAATCGGTCGGGCCCAAGGTCGGCAAGGAGTTGCGCGAGCGAGGCGTCTGGTCGGTTATCGCCGCCACGGTCATGATGGGGCTTTATATATGGTTTCGGTTCGAGCTGCGCTTCGGCGTGGGCGCGGTGATCGCCTTGATCCACGATATTCTGGTCACCATCGGCGCATTGCTGGTGGCGAACTACGAGTTCGATCTCACCATCGTGGCGGCGCTGCTGACGATCGTCGGTTTTTCGGTGAACGACACGGTTATCGTCTGCGATCGCGTCCGGGAAAATATGCGCAAGATCAGAAGGGAAGGCCTGGAGGCGATCATCAACACCAGCATCAACGAAACGCTCAGCCGGACGATCATCACCACCGGCACGGCGCTTTTAGTGCTGGTCGCGTTGTTCCTGCTGGGCGGCGCCGTGATCCGCCCGTTCGCCTACGCGCTGCTCGTCGGATTTTTTTCAGGCGTCTATTCGACGATCTTCATCGCCAGCCCGGTGATTCTGCTGTGGGAGAAGCGGAAATAAACGCGAGTTTTTAATCTCCTGCGGGTCAATTCCCCGCAGCTTGCTGCGTAGTGGAGATTGGTAGCACTGCCAGAGTCCGTCATTCCCGCATGCTTTGACCCATTCGACGTTGCTCAGGGTCATGGTGAGGAAGATCGAACCATGAGCGGGAATCCAGGCGAATTTCGGACTGGACCCCCGATTAAAACATTCGGGGGTGACCCATTCGACTTTACTCAGGGTCATGGTGAGGAAGATCGAACCATGACAACTTGGGGAAAAGTCATCCGAGGGCCTCTTGATGCCCAGCACCTTGCTGCGGGGTTATTGATTGGTTCTCAGTCTTTAGTTTTCGGATGAAGACCCGGCGCGCTTTCGCTTTAAACTAAAAACTGTGGACAAACGCTGGATCGTGAAACAGGCGGATGACGCTCTCGTCTCGCTGCTCTCCCAAAAACTTCAACTCACTCCTCTGATCGCCCGCCTGCTGGTCAACCGCGGCTTAACCGAGCCTGCGACCGCCGAGAAATTTCTCTCTTCGAGCCTGCGCTCCGATCTTCCGTCCCCGTCGCTCATGGCGGGCATGGATGAAGCCGTAGCGCGCCTCGTCGTCGCCCTGGAAGGCAAAGAGCAGATCTGCGTCTGGGGAGACTATGACGTCGATGGCACGACCGGCGCGGCGACTCTTGTGTCGTTTCTCAAAGAGGCCGGGGCGCGGGCGAGCTATTATGTGCCCCACCGGATCGACGAAGGCTACGGGCTGAACGTCGAGGGAATGAAACAACTGGCCGCGCGCGGAGTGCGGCTCGTCGTAACCGTAGATTGCGGCATCTCGAACGCCAAGGAAGTCGAAGCCGCCCGGGAGCTGGGAATCGACGCGATCGTCGTCGATCACCATGAGCTGCCTGCGAGGCTCCCGCCCGCCGTCGCGATTATCAATCCTCACCGCACAGATTGCCGCTTTCCCGACAAGGGCCTATGCGGCGCCGGGCTGGCGTTCTATCTTGTCATGGCGCTCAGAGCGAAACTGCGCGACAGCGGCTGGTTCGGCGACGGTGGGGCGAAAAGCCCCGTGGGGGCCTCGCCCCTTTACGGGGTGCCCGATGTCCGCCGCTGTCTCGATATCGTCACGCTCGGCACGATCGCCGACATGGTGCCGCTACGCGGAGTCAACCGGGTGCTGGTCCGGCGCGGGCTGGTGGAACTCGGCGGCTCGACGCGTCCCGGCATCCTGGCGCTCAAGCGCGTGGCGGGGATCGCTCCCGGGGAGATCGGCGTGGGACAGGTCGCGTTTCGGCTTGGGCCGCGCATCAACGCCGCCGGCCGGATGGACGCGGGGCTTAAGGTCGTCGAAATGCTTACGACCGATTCGGAGGAGGTCGCGCTGAGGATCGCCGAAGAACTGGATGCCGACAACCGCGAGCGGCAGGAGATGGAGGCGCGCGTGCTGGCCGAAGCGCTGTCAACCTGCCACGGCGATGGCTTTCTGCAAGATCGCTACTCCGTCGTCGTCGGCCAAGAGGGCTGGCATCCGGGCGTGCTCGGCATCGTCGCCTCGCGCTTGACCGAACGCTTTTATCGTCCGACGGTCGTGGTGGGATTTCGCGCCGGGGAGGGCAAGGGCTCGGCGCGGAGCATTCGCGGATTTCACCTGGTCGAAGGCTTCGTCCGCTGCGCCGACCTGCTGGAAAAGTACGGCGGCCACGAATACGCGGCGGGATTGACGATTCGCGAGGAAAAGTTTCCGCTGTTCAGGGATCGCTTCGAAGCGGTCGCGCGGGCCGGCCTCCGCGCCGAGGATCTCATCCCGGCGCTGGAGATAGATGCCGAGCTGGAATTTTCGGCGATGGGGTTTCCTTTAATGCGCGAGCTGGACGGGCTGCGGCCGTTCGGCGTCGGCAATCCGGAGCCGCTTTTTCTGACCCGCGCGGTTGAAGTAACGGCGCGGCGCGACTTCAACGGCGGGACCCGTGTGAAGCTCAGGCAGGGGAGCCGGAGCTTCGATGCAGTGATGTTCGACGATCGTCGTGGCTCGACCGGCGATCCCGGTCAGCAGCCTGCTCCGAAGCTCGCGCCCGGCGCCAGGTGTGATCTGGTTTATCGGCTGAGCGAGAACGAGTGGAACGGGACCAAGTCCGTGGAGCTGAGACTGGTGGATACCAGGGCCTCCGTGTTATAGACAGGCGTGCCATGAAAGGAGGAACTCCAATGTTTGCGCGACGTATAATTTCACGTGAGAGCGTTTTAGCGACGGTCCTCGGACTGACGTTAGCGCTCTTTGCCTCGGCGAGCTTCGGCCAGAACGAGGTCGGCGGCAAACCGGAAAAAACAGATATCGTTGTGACTTACGCCCAGCCCAGCGGCGCCTTCACGCCGATCTGGGTGGCCGCCGACGCCGGGCTGTTCAAGAAATATGGGCTGAACGCCAAGCTCCAGCTCCTGACCCCGCAGGTGTCCGCTCAGGCGGTGATTTCGGGCGAGGCCGATTTTTATACCAACGGCCCCGACCTCATCAACGCGCGCATGAGAGGCGGCGAGGTCAAATACTTCGGCGGCACGATGCAGCAACTGGTCTTTCAGATGTGGGGCGCCAAGGAGATCGGCGCCGTCCAGCAGCTCAAAGGGAAGACCGTGGCCGTGAGCACCCCGCGCGCCGCGCTCGACACGGCGACGCGCGAGGCGCTCAAGAAAAACGGCCTGACGCCGGACAAAGACGTTCAGATTCTCTATGCGCAAAGCGTGCCGGCCATTTTGAGCGCGATCATCGGCGGCAAGACCTCCGCCGGCACGCTCTCCGCCCCCAATACGCTGAAAGCGAAAGAGGCCGGACTCAACCTGCTGGTGGATATCGGCAAGTTGAATATCCCGGGTTTGCAGGTGACCTACGGAACCACCGAGAAATATCTCAAGAGCAACCCGAATACGATTTACGCCTTTTTAAAAGCGATGGCCGAAGCGGTGGTGTTGTCCAGGAAGCAGCCGGAGATCGCTAAAAAAGCCATCGCCAAATACGCCAAGATAGACGACGCCCCGACCGTGGACGGCACCTATGAGGCGTTCGCGCCCTATTGGGAGATGAATCTCCACGTGCGCGGCGAGGCGATCCAGGCGCAGTTCGCCTACATGGACGAAAAGGAATTCCCGCAAGCCAAAAATTCAGACCCGAAAGAGTTCTTCGATAACTCCTTCGTCGATCGTCTGGAGAAGGCAGGGTTCTTAAAGAGCGTGGGGCTGATGAAGTGAGCCGCTTGGACAGTACTGTCTCTGTTCTGTGAATGTCGCGGCGATATTCAGCTTCTATTGTTCGATGGTACGATAAGGTGATCTTTTCGCTGATCTAGTTTACAATAGGTTGGCAGAGGGAGTATGAAAAACCGCAAAGAGCTCATCAAGGAGATACAAGAGATCAAACGGCGGCTTAGGTTGGTCGAGAAAAGCGCCGCAGGTCTAAAGAAAGCGAAAAAGGCGCCACCGGAAGAGGCTCTTAAAAGAAAATTTCCGGCGCTTCGCGTAGATCCGGAGTTGCTCAAATGCGTCGGTATCGATCCACCCTTGAGTCTCCGCCGGGAGAAACAGGCCCTCCGCGACGCAATCGATGTTTTCTATGAATCGAAGTGAAGATCCTGGTTGACATCAACATCTTCGAGGATATTTACCGGCAGCGGACGGGTTGGGAGGCGAGCCTGGCGGTCGTCAGCTATGTGCGGACTGGGAAATTAGATGGTTATGTCTCTGCTTTAACGCCGCCGATCCTTTACTTCTTCGGAAGGCGCACTCTCAATGAGCCGCTGTCGCGGAAAACCGTGCGGGAAACTCTCGCCTCGTTTACAATCGTTCCGATAAGCGAAGACACTTTAGAGGCCGCCTACGATAGCAGCCTCCCCGACTTTGAGGATGCCATCCAGTTCCAGTGTGCCAGGATTGCCGCCGTGGAGCGGATTGTGACTCGAAATAAGAAGCACTTCAGACAGAATATAATCACTGTCTCGACACCGGAGGAAATTGTCACCGAGGTTGTTTGAGACTCCGAACTCAGCGGTGACCCTCTTCGATAAAAGTCGCGCAGATTAACTACTCCCGGCGTTGGCCTGCGAATCCAAAGCTTGCCAACGGGCGTAGCAGGCTTCGAGTTCCCGCGCAACGGTCTCCAGGCGATCCGTGGCAGCGGCGATCTTGTTGCGCGGCTGGCGGTAAAAGTCGGCGTCGTTCATCGCCGCGCGCAGCTCGGACTGCTCGGCCTCCAGCGATTCGATCTTTGCGGGCAGCGCCGCCAGCTCGCGCTGTTCTTTGTAGGAGAGCTTGCGGGGTTTGCTGTCGCGCTTCTCGTCCGTTGCGGCGGCTGAGGACGTGGCCGTCGCGCGTTTCGGCGGCTCGGCCCGTTCGGCGGCGGCGAGCCGTCGATAGCGCGCCCAATCTTCGTACCCGCCGACGTATTCCCCGACCTTGCCGTCGCCCTCGAACACCAGCGTGCTCGTCACGACGTTATCGAGAAAGGTCCGGTCGTGGCTCACCAGCAACAGCGTTCCTTTGTAGTCCGCCAGCAGATCTTCCAATAACTCCAGCGTATCGACGTCGAGATCGTTGGTCGGCTCGTCGAGGACCATCAGGTTCACGGAGCGGGTGAAGATCTTCGCCAGCAGCAGACGATTGCGCTCCCCGCCGGACAGCGCCTTCACCGGCGAGTCGATGCGCTCCGGCGGAAACAGAAAATCTTTGAGATAACCGATGACGTGGCGCGAGCGGCCCCTGACGGTGATGTAGTTGGAGTCGCTCAGATTCTCGCGCACCGTCTTTTCGGGGTCCAGCCGTCCGCGGTGCTGGTCGAAGTAGGCGACCCTGAGCCGCGTGCCCGTCACCACCTGCCCGCCGGTCGGCGCAAGATCGCCGAGAATCAACCGCAGCAGCGTGCTCTTGCCGGAGCCGTTGGGGCCGATGATGCCGACCCGGTCGCCGCGGAGAATGCCCGTCGACAGATCGTGGATAATCAGGTTGTCGCCGTAGCGAAAACTGACGTGGCGCAGATCGACCACCAGCTTGCCGGATAAATCTCCGGCGTCGATCTTGAAGCCGGCCTTGCCCTGCGCCGCGAGGCGCTGGCTGCGCTCGCTTCGCATCGCCTGTAACGCCCTGACCCGCCCTTCGTTGCGCGTGCGCCGCGCCTTGATCCCCCGGCGAATCCACGCCTCTTCCTCCGCCAGCCGCTTATCGAACTTGGCCGCCGCGCGAGCTTCGATCTCCAGCATTTCCTCTTTCCGGGTGAGGTAGGTATCGAAGTCGCCGGGAAAAGAGCTCAACCTTCCCCGGTCGAGGTCGACGATGCGGGTTGCCAGATGTCTTACGAGCGTGCGGTCGTGGGTGATGAAGATCAGCGCGCCACGATAGGCCAGCAAAAAATCTTCGAGCCAGGTGATGGCGGCGATGTCGAGATGGTTGGTCGGCTCGTCCAACAATAACAGATCGGGATCGCTCACCAGGGTCCGCGCGAGCATGACTTGTCTCCGGGTCCCGCCGGAGCAGCCGGCGAGCGGCTTGTCCGCGGGCAGATTCAACCGCGTCAGCACGGTCTCGACCTTTTGGCCGATGTCCCAGCCGTCGAGCGCGTCGATGCGCGCGTGCAGAGCGGCCATGCGGTCCAGAGACGCGGCCTCGGCCACGGCGGCCTGATGCGTGACGTGGTGATACTCCGCCAGCAGCGCGCCCAATTCGCCCAGCCCGGCGGCGACCACGTCGAACACCGTCTGTTCCGTATCCGGCGGGACTTCCTGTTCGAGATGCGCGACGCGGAGCGTCTCCTCACGCCAGACCTCGCCCTCGTCAGGCAGCGCCGCTCCGGTGATGACGCGAAACAGAGTGGATTTGCCGGTCCCGTTGCGGCCGACCAGGCAGACGCGTTCGCCCGCCTCGATCTGAAAATCCACGTGGGCGAGCAGCGGCAGGTGGCCGTAGGCCAGAGAGACGTTATCTAAGCGAAGCAAAGGCGGCATAGATTACCAGCAGGCTGTTAAAAATAGTTTTTCATGCTTCGACCCTTCGACTTCGCTCAGGACAGGCTTGTCGAAGGGCGGACGGAGGGTTTTTTCAGAACCTGCTAGAAGCTCCGCCAGTTCAGGAACGATTTATTGGCGTAGAGTTTTTCGACGCTCGACGGAACGCAAATGCCGCGGCTTCGTAAATAGCCGGCGATCGGCGCCAGCGGCAGGCCGACCGCCGCAAGGTAATCGCCGTCGATCGATTCGATGAGCGCGCGACCGCGGCCCTGGATCGAATAGGCGCCCGCTTTGTCGAGCGATTCGCCGCAAGCGAGATAGTCCTCGATCTCTTCTGCCGCATACGCGCGCATCTTCACGGAAACTTTTTCCACAAGCCTGAGGCCCGGCCCGCCGGAGCCGTCGACGATCGCCACGCTGGTGAAGATCCGGTGGACCTTGCCCGAGAGGGCTAGAAGCATTTGTCTTGCGTCCTCGATCCCGTCGGGCTTGCCGAGCTTTTTGTTTTCGTCTATCAGGATCATCGTATCGCTGCCGATGACGATGGTTTCAGGACTATCCTTCGCGACGGATGCGGCCTTCCCCGCGGCGAACTCGAGAACTTCCTCTTCAACGGGGCGACCCGCCGACGGGACCTCATCGAATCCCGGAGCGATCACTTCGAACGGCAGGCCGAGAAGGGCTAGAATCTCACGGCGGCGGGGGGAGGTGGAGGCCAGTATGAGTCGTATCGAGTGTAACTTCCGTTGGCTCAAGATAGACGCGTTCTTCCTTTCCGTCATTCCCGCGCACGCGGGAATCCAGTCTTTCCGTCTTTCACCCTTCCCGCGACTGCGCTGGATGCCCGCTTACGCGGGCATGACGACTGGTCTTATAGGCTTGCCTGCGCCAAGCTGTCAGCAGATGAGTCTTTGTCAACCAACTGCACGAGCCTGGCTGTGTAGCTTCGCAAACGCTCGACGACTTCGCCGACGTTGTTGACCTGGACCATTTGCGCTCGGAGCGCCGCCGCCCCGGGAGAAGATTTGCAATACCAGGCCAGGTGTTTTCGCATGCCGACAAACGATGAAGCGTTCCCATATCTCGCGAAACGATTGCCATGCTCCAGCATCACCGCAAAGCGCTCCTCCAGGCTGATGGGAGCGTGAGGAATGAACGCGCCGGCGTTCAAGCGCAGCGCCTCCTTGACCTGCTCCTTGGCCCGAAAAATCCAGGGATTCCCCTGGGCGGCGCGGCCGAGGAGCACGCCGTCGACGCCGGTCTCGCGCACGCGGCGGCGGACGTCGTCCATGTCTTTGAGATCGCCATTGCCGAGGATCAACGTCGGCGAATTTTTCGCGATCTCGACGGCGCGGGCGATCGCGGCCCAATCGGAGCTTCCCTTGTAGCCCTGGCTCAGCGTGCGGCCGTGGAGCGAGATGGCCGCCGGATTTTCTTCCAACAGGGTTTGAATCCACTCGTCGATGACGACGCGGTCGTAACCGAGCCGGGTCTTCACCGATACGGGGATGAGACGGCGCGAGGCAGGCGTATCCGGTCCGCTCCTCAACCGATTCACCGCTCCGATTTGTCGAATGAACTCCGGGTCGATCTTCAGGTCCGACAAAGTTTGTCCTTCGAGCCAGTGCCGGATGCCTTGAGCTGCGCTGCGGATAATCTCGCGGGCCAACTCCGGGTTGAGGATCAGTGCCGCGCCGCTCCCGCTGGCCGCAACTTTTTTCGCGGGGCAGCCCATGTTGATATCGAGACCGTCGAAGCCCAACTCGCAGACGATGTGCGCGACCGTGTAGAACAGCTCCGGCGTGTGGCCGTAGATCTGCGCTACGACCGGGCGCTCGATCTCGGAATAAGTGAGGTCTTTGAGCAACGTGTGGGGCGCGAAGACAGCGGTTTCCACATTGACGAACTCGGTCAGCGTAACGTCGGGGCCGCCGTGTTTCGCCGCGATAAAACGAAAGGAGGCGTCGGTGACGCCGTCCATCGGCGACAGGCCGATGATGGGCTTTGGTATGTTCAGCCAGAAATTCATAAATCGGAGAAACTAACGAGGAGTGAACACAATTCTACGCGATTCGACGGCCTTATGAAAGGGTGCCTTGCGGCCTCGCCGCGCCTGTAATATTTCTAGCTGCGATGAAAATCGCGCAGATATCGAGCGTCTACCTGTCGATCCCGCCGAAAAGCCACGGCGGGACGGAATGGATCGTCCACGATCTCTGCCAAGGGTTGACGCGGCGCGGCCATCGGGTCGAGCTGTTCGCCTCCGGCGATTCCCAAGTGGACTGTCCGGTGCAATCGGTCCTGCCGGTCGCGAGCCTGGACGATCCTGAGAGCACAGTCTACCTCGAAAAAGAATTCGAGACACGGAACACGTTCAATCTCTACCGCCAGGCGGACCGCTTCGATCTGATCCATGCCCACTGGCCGACCCTCGCGCCCTACTTCTCGAACTTCACCGAAACGCCGACCCTCGTCACCTACGCCTACATCGAAAAGGAATTGCACGACTACTACCGCGCGACGTTCCGCAACTGCCGGCCGGTCTGCGTCAGCCGGGCGCAGGCGAAAAGTTTGGGCGACGAGTCGTTGCCGGTGGTTTACAACGGCGTCGATCTCGATCGAATTCCGTTCGGCGGAAAGCCGGAGGAGTTTTTCCTGATCGTCGGGCGGATGACGCCGGGCAAGGGGATCGCGGAGGCGATTTCAATCGCTGAAAAAGCCGATGTCCCTCTCCTGATCGTCGGCCACGTCACCTCGCATCTTCCATGGAGCGAGGCCTATTTTGAAAAGGAAGTGAAGCCGCACATCGACGGCGTCAGGATCAAACACATCGAGCGGCTGCCGCGCCGTGACCTGCTGGCGGTCATGAGCCGCGCCAGAGGTTTTCTCTTCCCGCTTCAGTGGGACGAGCCGTTCGGGATGGCGGTCGTCGAGTCGATGGCTGCCGGCGCGCCGGTGCTGGCTTATGCGCGAGGCTCGATGCCCGAGCTGATCGAAGACGGCGAGACGGGTTATCTCACGCGAACTGAAGACGAGATGATCGACGCCTTGCGCACGATCGACAAGCTCGATCGCCGGCGCTGCCGCGCGTGGGTAGAGGAAAAATTTTCGGTGGAGCGGATGTTGGACGGGTATGAGAGAGTCTACAGAGAGGCAGTAGGCAGAAGGCAGTAGGCGGAGGAAAAGGTCAGTTGTCGCGGGCGGTCCCCTCCGGGATCAACCGCGAGGGCTTGCAATCGGCGCGGGGAACGACTTATGATTGTTAATTAAGTCGGCTGCGTTATGTCACTATCCCCGGAGTACTTCCTCAAGCTCGTCGAAAGCTGCCCCGATATCATCATCGCGGTCAACAAAGCGGGCGTCATCACCTTTTACAACGACGGCGCCCGGCAGAACCTGGGATTTACGTCGGAAGAGGTGTTGGGCAAAAGCGTTTTGGAGATCTATCCCACGCGAGAAGAGGCGCGCAGAGTCATGGCGGCCATGCGGCGCGGGGCCGAAGGGGAGAAGGGGAAGGTTAGAAACTTCGAGACCACGTTCAAGACCAGGCGGGGCGAGCCGATTCCGGTCGCGATCTCCGCGTCGATCACCTACGACGAGCGGGGCAACGAGAGCGGATCGATCGGATTCGCGAAAGACATCCGGGAGATCCGGCGGCGCGACCGGCTGGTGACGCTGGGCGAGATCGCCGTCGGCCTGTCGCACGAGATCAACAATTCGCTGGAAGTGCTGGTGAACCAGATCGATCTGCTCCAGCGCTACGTAAGCCGCGTCGCCGGCGACGAAGATTTTCTCGTGGAATCGGAGCGGTTGGAGTCGGTCGGGGAGCAGGTAAAAAAAATCCAGGAGATCACGCGTCGCATCGGCGAGATGGCCGAAGGCGGAGAGTACGGGACCAAGGAATATCACGGCGGCCGCATGATGACCGATCTCGGCGCGAAAGGGGCGTCGCAGGCACTAGCCGCCGCGCCCGACGGCAAAGGCGGGTTGGCCGGGTTGCGGGTGCTGGTCGTGGACGACGACCTGGGGATCTGCCGGTCGCTTCAGGAGCTGCTGCAAAAGGAGCGTTGCCGCGTGGCGACGGCGCCGTCGGGGAACAAGGCGATGGAGGTTCTGGAGAAGTCGGAGTTCGACCTGATCTTGAGCGACGTCGTCATGCCGGATATGGACGGCTACGCGCTCTACCATGCGGTCAAGGAGACGCGCCCCGGGCTGCCGGTGATCCTCATGACCGCTTTTCACTATGACAAGGACCACATTATCAAGCGGAGCTGCCTGGAGGGCCTTCAGTGCGTGATCTTTAAGAAGCCGATCGACCCCGACCGGCTCAGAAAGATCATCCTGCAGCAGTGCCGCGGCGAGGAAGCGCCGGCGCGAACCGACTCTTGACTCGGAAAGCCGCCACCCGCTCTCTTCGACCGGCCGGCCGCTTTCTCTGCGGGGAATCGCTCATGCCGAAAGAAGACCACTACAACCGGGGGATGGAGCTGTTCGCCGACGAAAAGCTCGACGAGGCCGTCGCCGCCTACCGCGCGGCGCTGGCGGAAGATCCCGGCTACGCCGACGCCCTTCAGGCCCTCGCGATGGTCCTGGCCCGCCAGGATCGGCTGGACGAGGCGATCGAGCTGGGCAAAAGGCTGATCGAGGTCAGCCCCGAAGACGAGCTGGCCTACACCAGCCTGTCGATCTTCTACCAGCGCAAGGGAATGATCGCCGAGGCGGAACATATCGGGGCCAAGGCCCGGACTCTGGGATGGAAGCGGCAGTTGGGGGGGAAAGGGTAAGGGGGGGGCCGTTTTTTTATAATTTTGTGCTTGACAGGGATCATGCCCCTATGTTACTCAAAGGTTATTTTAATGGGTTCGCAGAGGCGATTTTCAGTCGCGAGGAGGAACCATATTATGGCGTTTCTAGATTTTGCCAAGCGAAAAACAGGGCTGCTTCTTTTAGGTGTGGCTGTGGCGAGCGCGCTCGCCCTCGGCTTTACCTACACGAAGATTTTTGTCTTCCCGAGCAGCGGCGGCTCTTTAAGCCCCTATCTGGTGGGCTATTTCGATCTCAGGACGATCAATAATAGTACTCATGGAAACGACTGCTACGGCGACGCTTGCGCCGACGATCTTGTAGCCAACCGGACCGACGTGGGCATTGAGCTGACCAATCCAACGAACACGGATCTGATCGCAGTAATCTCGGTATTCAAGGCGAACGGGGACTTCATAGATTGTACGAATACATTCCTCGGCAACAACGACACGGATGTGGTATTTGTTCATGACGATATTATCGGTTTTGGGGCGGATGGGACGGACCGCGCGGTCGGCGTGATAAAAGTCGTGACTTTCCTGGACGAGGATCCTGCCGTTCCGAGCAAAGTGCAGGCGGGCGCCAAGGGGGTGATCACCCACTATGTGAGGCAGGATGGCGGCGGCCAGAGCTTCATTTTTTCCCGTCAGAGCCAACTGCAGCAGGTTCCCGTAGAGGCGCTCAAGGCGGCTTCGGATGCCGAGCTTTTTAATATAGCCCGGCCCCAGTGTCTGGCTAATTTGATGCCCTGATGATCGTTTTGGAACAAAAATTTCCGGTCGACACGGAAGGAGAGCGAGCATGAAACTTTTAGATCTAAAATCCATCATAACGGGGAATCGAAGACTGGCGCTTGCGGCGGTTGCCGCCGTGAGCGTGCTGGCGATGGGGCTTACCGTTGTTATCGTTCCGACTTTTCCTAACATTTTGAACTTTAAATCGAGCGGCGGATCGCTGGCGGCCTATCTTGTCGGCGGCGTGCACGCCCAGAACCACTCCTGCTGGGGGACGGCATGCATAGGCAACTCCCTCCCTGGCAGCGACAGCGCGGATATCGCGATTCGCTTGGTCAACCCCACGAATACCTCGTTGAAAGCCTATATCGCGGTTTACAACGCCGGCAATTTCTTGGCCTGTAAGACGAAAACCCTGGGCAGAAATAACTACGCCCAGGTTTACTTGCGCGACGACATGGGCGAGGGTTTTACCGACAGCATAGATACCATCAAGGTTGTGAGCGTGAACGCGCAGACTCCCACCAGCGTGCTGGCGGGCCTCAAGGGCTGGCTCACCCATTTTCAAGCGGAGACCCTAGAAAGCAATGGGACTCGGAACTTCGTCCACATGCGCGAGACGGAGATGCAGGAAGTCCCGATCGAAATCGCGAGGGCGGGCGGCGAGGCGTCCAAAATTATAAGTGATAGCGTCAATCATGGTTGCCCGTAATTGAACGATGCCGTTAGCGGAAAAATTGGGGGCGGTGAGAACCACCGCCCCCAATTTTTTTTAACCTCCAACTAAGAAGTTCCCCCCGATACCTTTGCCGATCGTTAAGCCTTTAGTTCCCCGTTTTGCCGGTCGCCGTTTCGCCGGGCCGGGCGGAGGAGAGGATGATGAGTAAGCTCAGCAACTTTTGCGCCCGCTTTATAGAGGCCGGCTGGCTCGTCGCCGCGGCCCTGGTACAGCTCTACGTGAGCGGCGCCAGCAGCCAGGGCTATGCCGTCGCCAAGGCGCATTTTTTGCGCGTCGTCGTGCCGCTCATGGTGGCCGCGTGGGTGGTCAAGCTCTGGGAGGAGAGGGACGATGACTCCATCGAACATCCCCTCGCTTCGTTTTGGAAGAAACCCCTGGCGCTCCCCGTCGCGGGCTACGTCGTCGTAGTTGTCCTCACTTCGCTTACCTCGGTGGCGCCGGGCTTGAGCTTTTACGGCTCGTTTGAACGGTTGCAGGGGGCCTATACGACGCTCTCCTATGCGGCCTTTTTCTGTCTGTTGGTCGCAAATCTTAAGCGCCGGGAGCAATTCGACCGCCTTGTCGCCGTGGTCGTCCTCTCCAGCATCCCGGTCTGCCTGTATGCTCTCGCGCAGCAAATCGGGCTGGACCCTGCCGTCTACGCCGGCCCGTCGGACACCCTTCAGTGGGCGGCCCGGTCGACGCTGGGCCACCACCTTTTTCTCGGCGCCTACTTGATTATGGCGCTGCCCTGGACGGTGGCCAAACTGTTTGCGACGGCTGTGGACTATTTGCGTGAGGAAGGGTCGGGCGATCGCTCCGGAAACGGTAAAGGCCTACTCGCGGCTGTAAGTCTCGTGGCGCAAAATATCGCTATGACCGTCTTTCTGCTGTACGGCCTCACCCACCCGCAGCTCTGGTGGATGAACCTTTCGGTCCTTACCGCTTATGTGGGCCTGTTGATCTGGACGCTCCGCCTTAAGGCCGAGGTTAATCCGTTGATCGAGGTAGCCGGATATACCGTCCTCCTGTGCCTTCAGATGGGGGCGCTGCTCGCAACCCAGGCGCGCGGGGCTTGGTTGGGCGGGCTCGCCGGGGCCGCGGCTTTCGGGGTTTTGGTCGCGTTGCGCCAACGGATGCGCCGTCTGCTTACCGGTGTCGTGGCCGGCGCTGTCCTGGCGGTTCTCTTTGTGGGCTTGCTGAATATTCCCCAGGGGCCGCTGGAAACGCTCAAGCGCCATCCCGTTTTTGCCCGGTTGGGCAGCCTCTCGACCATGGCGGGGAGCGTGAGCTTCCGCCTGCGCCTCTGGCCGAGCGTCTGGCGTCTTGTATGGACCAACCCGGAGCTCCGTCCGGCTGATTCGCTTGCAGCCATCCGGCCTCTGATCGGTTATGGGCCGGAAACCCTGGGGTTGGTGGTCGAGAGGACTCTGGATCGACAGCTTGTGGCACGGGAAGAGCCGTGGACCCGCGTCAAGGACCGCGCTCATAACGATCTGTTGAACCATCTGGCTGAGAGCGGCCTCCTCGGTTTGGCCGCGTTCCTGCTGCTGCTGGCCGCTTTCGCCCGTCTTGGGCTTAAGGCGCTTTGGCAAGAGGAAAGCCCGAGCCGACAGCTCTACCTCATCGCCTTGCTGGCGGCGATGGCCGGCCATCTGGTCGAGCTTCAGTTCGGCCTTGGAGTCACCTCCACCCGTTTTCTCTTCTGGCTGTTCCTTGCCCTGGCGGTTTTTTTGGCTCGACCCGCGCCCGCCGCCGAAGCCGAGGAGCCGGCGGCGGACCGCTCGCCCTGGAAAAGCCGGATGGTCCGTTACGCGCTCTACGCGACGCTGGCCGTCCTGGCGATAGTGATCGTGGGGTTGAGAATCGCATTCTCCCTGACCGGAACCTACGTCTCCTTGCTCGTCGCCTGGGCCGGGATGATCGCCGGGATAGTCCTGCTGGCTCTCGATCTCGGCCCGCTCCACGGCGATCGTCGGGCGAGGTGGCGCGATTTCGGCGTGTACACCCTCGTCCTCGGGGTTTCGGTGCTCCTGATCTACCGCCTGAGCTTCCGGGCGCAGGCGGCCGACACGATCTTCACCCTCGGCCAGACCGACCCGAAAGAGTCTGTTTTTGCTTTTCAGCAGGCCGCTCTCTTGGAGCCTAATGAAAGCTCCTACCAGATTGCGCTCGGCCGGTTTCTGGGGCAGATCGGGCTTGTCCTTTTCAACGACAAGCCGGAGATCAAGCCGCCCGAGGGCTTTAAGCCGGATCTCTCGCTCGCCCGCACGATCCGGTTCGACACATTGTTGCAACTGGGGGGTGAAGGCGCGATGGGCCTGGCTGAGATGTCGTTCCTGGAGGCTCGCCGCCTCGATCCCCTGGACGGGCGTTACCCGTACCTCCTGGGCCGTCTCAATCATCATTGGGGCGTGCGGGGGGGAAACCAAGAGCGCCTTGACGCGGCGATCCGCTACTATAAAGAGGCGGCCGAGATGAGCCCGAACCGCGCCTCTCCGCCGGTCCAGGCGGCCCTGGCTTATCTGGCGAAGGGTCAGCCGCAGGAGGCGCTCAAACAGATCCAGACGCTTGAGGCGCAGGGCTATAAGTCCTGGAGCATTCATTACGCCCTGGTGCAGATCTACCGCCAGACCGGGAAGAAAGAGCTGGCGCTGGAGGAGGAGAAGAAGGCGGCGGCGGCTGCTCCAAGGGGCGTGGTAAAATATCTTCCCCGTCTGCTGGAGCAAGGCGGACCTGCGCCCGGGCCGATCCCGGGGCCAAACGCCGATTGACATACGAGGATCGGTGGGCTAAAAGAGGGGGCGTTCGGTGTCGGCTGCGCAGAGGCCAGAAGGCGCAATACTGAATAGCCGAGGCGCTAAAAATTTGTCTTGACAGCCGCTTTCTCACGAGGTATGTTGCGCACATTCAAAGCTCCCGCTCACGGAGAGCCAATCTGACGATTACGAGGAGGGGACAAGTTATGGCATCTTTGGCAAACTTTTTAAAACGGCAGCCGAGGCTGATAATGCTGCTAAGCGTAGTGGTTGCGAGCACGCTCGCCGTAGGATTTATCTATACAAAAGTATTTGTTTTCCCCTCCTATGGCGGGACGCTGAGCCCCTACCTGGTGGGCTATTACGATCTCAGGACGCGCAGTACTTTCGGTAATAGCTGCATTGGTGCAGCCTGTGCCGACACCGGCGGTGGCGAGGGTTTCCTGCCCCACCGGACGGACGCGGCCATCGACCTGACCAACCCGACAGCGACGGCTCTGCACGCCGTCATCGCTCTGTTCGATATAAGCGGGGCGTTCGTTGACTGTACCACCAGGACCGTGTCGACCAACGAAACGGTGCGAGTATACGTGAATAACAATATTCTCGGCGGCAATGGAGATTCACAGTTCGGCGCCGTAAAGGTCGTGACGGTGCTGGACTCGGACTTCAGCAGGGTGCAGGCGGGGCTAAAGGGCGCGTTGACCCATTTCGTGATCGAGAGCAGTGACCAGACTCAAGCTCTGTTCTCACGCGCCAGCCGGCTCCAGGAAGTTCCAGCGGAGGCGCTCAAGGCGAATAATAACGCTGAGCTGCTCAGAATCACCAATACCTGTCTTTAAAATAGTCGTCGAGGGGAAGATGAAATTTTGACTCAACGTGGGAAGGAGACGAAGCATGAGGTTTATTAATTTGAGATCGTTAAAATGGGGCCGCAGTCAGGCGCTGGCGGCGGTTGCTGTCGGGGGTGTGCTGGCTATGGGCGCCGTGCTCATTTCGTCAGTGTTGAATTTGCCATCAAAAGGCGGCTCCCTGTCCGCCTACCTTATTGGAGCCGTGAACGGCCAGGATCATGACTGTTTCGGCAACGCGTGCTTCACGAATGGCGCCGGGGGTAACTTGGCCGAGTCCGACACCGTCGAGGCCGTGGTTCGGTTGGTCAACCCGACCAATAATTCGCTCTCGGCCTATGTCGCGGCTTATGCCGCGACTTCCAACGGCCAGCCGTTCTTGCTTGGATGCGTGATTAAATCTCTCGATCGGAACGAATACGCGGAGGTCAACTTGATCCAGGAGTTCGCCGCTTATGACAGCCACGACTTCACCGTAAAGGTCCTGACCGTGGACGCGGCCAGAAGAGTTCAGGCCGGGGCCAAAGGCTGGCTCACACATTATGTGGCGCAGACCAGCGATAATAGCAACCGCAGGTTCCTCCATATGCGCGAAACCGAGCTGCAGGAGGTTCCGATAGAGGTTGCGAAAGCGGGCGAGGCTGCCAGAATCATCAGTGATTGTCCCGTTCCCTGATCAGTGATCCCCGATAGTGGAAGAAATGGGGGCGGCCGACCGCCCCCATTTCTTTTTCTTCTATCCCACAGACTCCGCGCAATTCCGTTTGTCGTAGGCCCCCGCTCCGAGCAGCGCCTTTCACGGCGCCGGCTAAGATCCACATCCGGCGCGCTTATTCACTCGTTAAAAAACTTTCTCGTTAATTTTGCTTCGCTTCTTTTGCCGCGGCGCGCAGAGCGCCGAAAAAGTCGCGGTAAGCCTGCCCCGGAAGCTCGATCGGAAGTTCGCGGAGGATCTTGATTCTCATTGGCTCCGGAAGAAGAACGCCCACCACGGTGCGCACGTAAAGAAGATCCATTTGCGCCGGATGCTCGTCCTTGCCGACTATGGCGACGACGTGGCGCATCCCATATTTTCGGCGTCCGGGATTCAAGTCCCTGAGGACGAGCGGAATCTCCACTCCTTCCGGCAGATCCGTCGGGCGCCGCACGAAGGTCTCCCAACTCTTCCGCTTACTGTTTGAAGCCATAGCCCCTCCATCGCTCAAGCGCCTTCTGACGAATCGATTCCGGGAAGATCGAGTCCAGGGTGGCCTTCACCGGGACCTCCCATTGTCTCGACCACTCTCCGGGCCAGGTACAATCGAACAGCACGGTCGCCCCTTTCTGGGCGGCGCGCTCGGCCTGGCTGTAACACGGAGTCAAAGTATTGGCCCGGCCTTCGTAATGCACCGCGTGCACGCCGTGGGCGGGATGGCACTTGGTGGAAAAGGCGTGGAGCACCTTGCCGATGTCAAAGATATCCACATCCGTCTCGACCATGAAAATCTTGGAGAGCAGCGCCCGCCTCGAAGTGAGGGTCTCGAGGATTTTGCGCGCGATCTCCTTCCCGCCGAACTGCACTGCAATCACCGCCAGGTGCACGGCGCCCTCCGGTGGGAGGTAGACATCGACCACAGGGACGCCGTGGCGCTCGAGCCGGCGCTTGATGGCTACAGCCCCCGACATGGCGGTGATGGTGGAGCTGTCGTCCTTGTACCCGGTTGCGTCCACGGTAAGAATCGGACTGCGCCGGTGCGTGACGGCGGTAGCCCGAACAAGGATGCCGTTTCCCATCTCCCCGGTTCGGTAGCCCGGATACTCTCCGTAAGGTCCCTCAAGAGCCACTCGGTCAGGCAGCGCCTCGCCCTCGATCACAATCTCTGCCCTTGCCGGCACGAGAAGATCGCTGGCTTCGCAGCGGATCAACTCCACCGGGCTTCCCTTAAGACCGCCGGCAAGCGCGGCCTCGTCGCCGCCGAGGTGGTAAGTCGCCGCGGCGGCAAAATGAGAGAGCGGGTCCGCGCCGATCACAATCGCCAGCGGCATGGCTTTTCCCTTGGAAACATAATGGTCTTGGAACACCTTCCCCAGATGGCTTGTAGGGCGGGGGAAGCCGGTCAGATGGGTCGAATCGTAAACCATAAAACGATACATCCCCCAATTGACCCAGTTGGTGCTCGGGTCGCGAGAGACCGCGAGATCCCACGTGCCGATATAGCGTCCGCCGTCTCCTTCGTGCAGCATGGGAGCGGGGAGGTTGAACAGGTCGATTTTGTCTCCCACCCATCGCACTTCCTTGCACGGACCGCGATCGACGGTCACGGGCGGAATCAGCTTCCCCTCGCGCCTTTCATACTCCTGATAAATCTCCTTGACCGAAGAGGTCGGCGCGAGCCCGAAGGCCGCGGCGACACGACGCCACGTCGCCATTGGATTGACGAACACCGACACGTCCTTCGGGTAATCGGCGATGCGCTTGAACCAGAGGGCCGGCCCGTCCTTCTCGCACGCCAACCTGCTGATCGCCCCCAACTCCAGATCCCAGCTCACCTCGTCGTCGATCTCCAGCAGATCGCCCGTGGAGCGCAGGGTCTCGATAAATTCCCGGGTGTCGTCAGACATCGTTTTTGCCTCTCCTGTCCCAAATTCTTTTCGCTTTGATCCTCTCCTCGATTTTCATGGAGCGCGCCAGCTCGCCCGGCGCGAGGAGTTCGGCCGCCATGGAAAGCCCGGTGGTCGCCTTCAACTCCCGTTCCAGCGTTTCTTTAATAGACGCTCCGGCCGCGCCATCCAGCCGGCACTCCACCTGCACCGTCACCGTATCCTGTTGGCCTACGCGATCCAAGACGACGAAATATTCGCGCATCAATTCGGGCAATCTCTCGAGAACCGTCTCGACCATCGTCGGGTAGAAGGCCACGCCGCGGATTTTCACCATCTCGCTTACGCGCCCTTTGACCTTGGCGAGTCTCCTGGTGCTCCTGCCGCAGGGGCAGGGGCCCTCCAGCAAAGAGGAGACGTCGTCTAGATTGTAGCGGATGACCGGCGCGGCCTCTTTGAACAGGCTGGTGACGACCACGACGCCGTCCCGGCCGGGGGCCACAGGCTCGTAGCTTTCAGGATCGAGGACTTCGAAAATATAGCCGTCTTCGTTGATGTGGTAGCCGTTTTTCTCCCTGCACTCGAACGTCGGCGCCCCGGTCTCGACACTGCCGAAATTGTCATAAGCCTGGACCCCCCACCTCTCTTCGATGGCGCGGCGCGCCGGCTCGGTCAAAGGCTCCGAGGTGTGGATCGTCAAGCGCAAGCGGAAATCCTTTCGCCTGTCGAACCCCATCCTTTCGGCGACATCGGCCAGGTGCAAAACGTAAGAGGGAGTCCCCACCAGAACCGTCGTCCCCCAGTCACGGGCGATTTTCAATTGCCTTTCGCTTGGCGTGACTGCGCCGCTTCCCGTGGGGACCACCAGGGCGCCCAACTTCATGGCTCCCTCGGTCGATGTGAAGCCAACGATGAAGAGCGAATAGGCAAAAGCCACCTGCACGATATCTCCCCGTTGAACTCCCTGCGCGTGAAGCCGTCGGGCCCAAAAATTGGCGATGGCCTGCCAATCATGCATGGTATGGAAAAAGGGCTTGGGCTGGCCCGTGCTGCCCGAGCTTGCCTGGATGCGCACCGCAGGAAAGTCCCCCTGGTAGTTGCCGAAGGGTGGATGGGCGAGGAGGCTCGCCTCCAGGTCTCTCTTGCAAACGACCGGCAGCTTGCCGAGATCGCCGCGCTCCCGGATCTCCTCGGGGCGAATCCCCTGAGCCTCCCAGCGCTCGCGATAAAAAGGGATGTGGTCCCAGGCCCTTTGGATGAGACGCTTCAATCCCAGATCCTGGATCTTCTCCAGCCGTTCTCTAGGCGCGGTTTCGATCTCCCAACTTTTTGGGGGAGGAGGGTAGTCTTCTAGCTCGCTCAGGTCGCCGTCAGCCATCTCAAGCTATTCTCAAACCCAAAGGCAAAAGGCAAAGTTGGGGTCCACCGGGAGGTTACAATAATATCTGAGAAAGTGGTAGAGGATCGTCTCACGACAGGCGCGTGAAATGCGGTTCGACTCGCTGGGCGGAAGGCCGACGAGGATGGGAGCTGTTCCTCTTCCCGATCGCTTGACGGGAGCGACGGTCGTCTCTAAGGATCGGTAGGAGAGGTTAGCTTTTTATGGTCTTGATCCTGAACGACGCAGACGTAAAGGCCTTGAATCCGCCGATGGCCGGCGCGATCGAGGTCATCGAGAGGTGTTTCCATCTTCAGGCATCGGGAGAGGTCACCAACCATCCGCGCGTCCACCTGCCGTATCCGCCGGGCGGCGATTCGCAGAGGCGCGCCGGTTTTGGCGAGCGCACACTCAGGGTATTGCCGGCGATCGTGCCGGCCTTCGACGCCGCGGGGTTTCGCACCTATACCGTAGGGCCGAGAAAAAGCGGCGAAGCCAGCGCCTTACTCGTCCTTTTTAGTTTTGAAGACATGACGCTTAGAGCGATTATCAATGATAGCTGGCTCCACTACATCCGCACCGGCGCGCCGGCCGGGGTGGCGGCGAAGTATCTTTCCCGTTCCAGCATCGACACCCTGGGGGTCATCGGCACGGGACGGATTGCCCGGCGGGCGGCGGAGGCGGTCGCCTGCGTGCGCAAGTTTCGGCGCATCAAAGTATACAGCCCGAACCCGGAGCATCGTCTGAGCTATGCTCACGATATGGGAGCACTCCTTTCCGTCGAGGTCGAGCCGGAAGAGGAGCCTAAGAAGGTTGTAGAGAGCGCCGATATTCTCATCGCGGCGACCAATGCGCATCGTCCGGTTTACGATGGCGACTGGCTCCAACCCGGCGCGCTCGTGATCTCGTTGGCGCCCGGCGAGGTGGATGTGAGGACCTTAGAGCGAGGACGTTTCTTTTCAACCTGGAAGGAGCAGGCGCTCCACGATCGGCCGCCGCGGGAACCTTTCAAAACTTTAGAGGCTCAAGGCCGGCTCGCCGAGTTTGAGGAGAAATGCCAGGAGCTCCACGACGTGGTTACCGGTGTTCTGCCGGGTCGGACGAACGATGAGGAAATTATCACCTCCCTGGTGCCGGCCTCTTCCGTCTGGGATCCGGCCATGGCCGCGTGGGTTTACGGACTTGCGCGAGCGAAAGGTATCGGCACGGAGGTGTCGATATAAAATCCCAGGTACGGAAAAATAATCTTATACGAAAAAGTAAACTTGGCGGAGAAGGGAGGGAGTCGAACCCTCCGGGGACCTTACGACCCCCAGACTGGTTTTGAAGACCAGCGAAGCCACCGGGCCTCTTCCTTCTCCCCGCGCGCATCCTGAGTTACCTACCATCTTTCCCATCTCCGTCCAAGCCAACTCGGCTCTTGACGTTCATGTGGAACACGCAGTAGGCTTGCTCAAGCCGGCAGGGTGAATGCCGGGATTGAGTTTTGGATGCTTACGACCCGACATAGCCATCCAAAAAAAAGATCCACTCTCGCTCCCACGCCTTCGAAGAGCGAAGACTTCCGTTTCCAGCTCTTTCTGCAAATCGCTGAAGCGGTCAGCGAGGCCGCCGATTTCAATTCCGCCCTGGCGGCGACGCTGGAGGGAGTGTGCGCCGCTTTGGGGTGGGATCATTGTGAGGCGTGGGTCCCGAACTCTGCCGGAGAAATTCTGGAATTCAGGCCGGTATGCTGCGCGACCCGCGAGGGCCTCCGTCCTTTTAGGTTGTTTAGCGAGGGCGTCGCGTTTGGTCCGGGCATCGGTCTCCCCGGCCGGGTCTGGGCATCGAGGCAGCCGGAGTGGATTGCAGATATTTCAGCAGTTCCGGAAAACCTCCGCTTCCAGATCGCAAAGGAGGCGGGGCTCAAGACCTCGCTGGGCATTCCCGTCATGGCGGGCGGCCGGGTGGTGGCTGTCCTGGTGTTCTGGGCCTTCGAGCTTCGCAAAGAAGACAAGGCGCACATCGAGACCATCTCGATGATTGCGAGTCACCTAGGCCCGGTTTTGGAGCTGAAGCGCGCCGAGCACGCGCTGCGCGAGAGCGAGGGACGTCTGCGCGCGATCGTCGACACCTCGACGAGGATCATCTACCTGAAGGACCGGGAAGGGCGATACCTGCTGGTGAATCGCCAATACGAAAAATTGTTTCACTTAAGCGCGGAACAGATCGCCGGAAAAACCGATCACGACATTTTCCCGAAAGAGTTGGCGGATGCGTACCGGGCGAACGATCTTAAAACCATTGAGGCCGGAGTTCCCCTTGAGTTCGAGGAGCAAGTCATGCAGGACGACGGCCTTCACGTCTATAGCTCGAACAAATTCCCGCTACGCAACTCCGCCGGCGTTCTATACGCCGTCTGCGGCATCTCCATGGACATTACCGAGCGCAAGCGCGCCGAGGAGATCGACGTCCGCGAGCGAGCGCGAGCGGAAACGTGGCTGCAGACTCTCATCGAGGCGACGCAGGATGGCGTGGTCTCGATCGACCGAGCGGGAAGGATCAAGCTGTTCAACCGGTCGGCGGAGAAAATCTTCGGCTACGCGACGGGCGAAGTGCAGGGACAGAAAATCGGCCTCCTCATGGCCGAGCCTTACGCCAGCGAGCATGAGGACTATATCGCCCGCTACGAGCGGACCGGAGAGCGACGGGTCATCGGGCGCATTCGGACCGTAGCGGCGCGAAGGAAAAACGGCGATGTGTTCCCCGCCGAGCTTTCGGTCACCGAGGTCGCGACCGAAGGCGATATCCGCTATACGGCTTTCGTTCGCGACATCTCCGAAAAATCCAAGCTCCAAGATCGATTGATCGAGAGCGAACGTTTGGCCGCCATTGGCGCCACCGCGGCTAAGCTGGCCCACGAAATCGGCAACCCGCTCAACAGCATGTCGCTCACGGCGCAACTTCTTGAACGGCATCTGGGGCGTGAGGGAGCAGGTTTGGACGGACCCGCCAAGTCCACGCTGCGCAGGCTGACGGACGAGATTTCCCGCCTCAGCAATCTGCTTCACGAGTTCAGCTCGCTCTCGCGGCGAGATAAGTACAGTTTGCGGCCGACTTCCTTGGCCGCCGTGACTAAGGAAGTCGTCGAGCTTGAAAGGAGTCGTTGCGCCGCCCTGGGCATCCGCGTCGAGCAGGTTTTTCCTCCGGACCTGCCGTTTGTGCAAGCTGACGGCGACAAGCTCAAGCAAGCGATCTTGAACTTGATTAAGAATTCCACCGAGGCGATGCCGCGCGGCGGCGCGTTGACGCTGCGGGCGCGCGAGGCCGGTGGGGAAGTGCTCCTGGAAATCTTCGACAGCGGTGTCGGGATTCCGGATGGAGTCGATGTCTTCGAGCCGTTCGTCACGACGAAGGAATCGGGCACCGGACTCGGCCTGGTGATCGTGCGGCAGATTATTTCAGCCCATGGAGGCGCCGTTTCCTATTCCAGCGAGCGAGGAAAAGGAACCGTGTTCCGTGTCACGTTCCCGCTTACGCCTTCGGCTCCGACCGCTTGACCCCGGTGGTGTTCTTTTTGCTCCTTCTGCAACATCCCTTTGTGCGGAACCCGCCGATCACGCTCACCGGCATAGTGGCGACGCATCGGGTGGTCTGAGATTTGCAAGACCACAACACAAAGTATTGAAGTTCGCTTAATCCGCGTCACTTTTTCGCGCGTGTGAGAAGTGCCCATAGGGCTATTCGCACTTCTGACAAAGCAATGCAGGTTGATCGAAAAGGCGCCGAATGGCAGGAAACATTCTAGTTGTCGAAGACGAGGAAGCGGCTCGCCGGAGCCTTTGCGAGCTCCTTCGCGAGGAAGGCTACCAGGTGCACGAAGCCGCCGACGGCGCGGCAGCCATCAAACTCGCCGACGAGCTGGATCTCGACCTTGTGCTGACGGACTTGAGGCTCCCCGCGGCCGACGGCCTTGCCGTGCTCAAGCATGTGCGCGAAGTCTCGCCGCAAACTCTCGCTATTCTTATGACCGCCTACGCATCGGTGGATACGGCGGTGGAGGCGTTGCGCCTGGGAGCGCAGGATTACATCTTAAAGCCGTTGATCTTCGAAGACGTCTTGCGCAAGGTGCATCATCTGATGGAGCACCGCAGCCTTGCCTGGGAGCTCCAGCTGCTCCGCAGAGAGGCGTCCAAATATTCCGCGCCGGAGCAGCCGGTGGGATCCAGCAAGGCGATCCAGGAAATCCTGGCGCTGGTGGAAAAGGTCGCGCCGACTCCTTCGACGGTGCTTATCACGGGCGAGAGCGGCGTGGGAAAGGAAGTGGTGGCGCGCGCCATCCACCTGCGCAGCCCGCGCCGCGACCGCGTGTTCCTGCCGGTCAATTGCAGCGCAATCCCGGAGACGCTGCTCGAAAGCCAGCTCTTCGGCTACGTCAAAGGCGCCTTTACCGGCGCCACCAATTCGCAAGAGGGGCTCTTTCAGCGCGCGCGCGGCGGCACGATTTTTCTCGATGAAATCGGCGAGATGCCGCTCAGCCTGCAGCCCAAGCTGCTGCGCGTGATCGAAGAAAAAAAAGTCTTGCCCGTAGGCTCGACCAACCCGACTCAGGTCGACGTGCGCATCCTAGCTTCCACCAACCGGGAGTTGAACTTGGAAATCGAAGCCGGCAGGTTCCGCGAGGATCTTTACTATCGCCTGAACGTCGTCGGCGTCCATATCCCGCCGCTGCGCGAGAGACGCGAAGACATTCCTTTGCTGGTGGAGCATCTGATCCACCGCCATAACCAGGAGATGAAGAAGAATTATCGCGGGGTCGACAACGTCACCATGAGGGTTTTCATGTCGCTTCCCTGGAAAGGCAATGTCCGCGAATTGGATAACACGCTGGAACGGGCGATGATCCTGGGCAACGGCGAATGGATTACGCCCGCCGATCTGCCCGGCCATGAGGCGCCGCCGCAGGAACATCCTTTGAACGACAATCTCGAGGAAGTCCTGAAAGAATGCGAGCGGGTCCACATCGCGAGGCTGTTGGAGAAAACTTCCGGCGATAAAAAGCGCACCGCCGAAATGCTGGGTTTAAGCCTCTCGACGCTCTATCGGAAGATGGAGAGGCTGGGTATCGAGGATAAGTGAACCCGCCGCGCGGGCCGGCCGAACGCGGGCTCTGACGGAATGATTCCTGTTCCGGTCCGGGCTCATCGCTTCACACGCTGGCGCACAAATACTGCGATCGCCTCGGCCAGATCGGGGCGGCCGATCTCCGCAAGCTCGTAGCGCACGCGCGCGCACGGCCGGTCTATGGGAATCAGGCGGAGCAGGTCGATCGGCGTCGCCAGCACGAGCGCGTCGCAAGAAACGGCGGCGATCGTAGCGGCGAGGTCATCGAGTTGAGCAGTCGAATAGCCCATGGCGGGAAGCGCCTGCGTCACCCAGGGATGGCGGCGAAACGTCTCGACCAGACTTCCCTTGGCGAAAGGGCGCGGGTCGAGCAGTTCGGAAGCTCCGTTTTGCCGGGCCGCGATCACGCCGGCGCCGTATCCCATCTCGCCGTGCGTCAGCGTCGGCCCGTCTTCGACGACCAGGACCCGTTTGCCGCGGATCAACTCAGGGCGGTCGACGGACAGCGCCGAACGGGCCTGAATCACCGTGGCGGCCGGGTTGATCTCGGCGATGTTCTTTATCACTTGCCGGACGCCCTCGACCGGGGCGGAGTCGAGCTTGTTGACGATCAGGATATGCGCCCGCCGGAGATTCGTTTCGCCGGGATGGTAGAGCAGCTCGTGGCCGGCGCGATGCGGATCGAGCAGCACGATCTCCAGGTCGGGCCGGAAAAACGGCCAGTCGTTGTTTCCGCCGTCCCAGAGAATGACGTCCGCCTCCTGCTCCGCCGAGCGGAGAATGCGCTCGTAGTCGACGCCGGCGTACACGACCACGCCCTGTTGGATGTGTTGTTCGTACTCTTCCCGCTCTTCAACCGTGCAATGCTGCCGGTCGCAATCTTCGATCGCGGCGAAGCGCTGCACCGCCTGACCGGCCAGGTCGCCGTAGGGCATGGGATGGCGCACCACCACCGGCCGAAGCTGCCGCTCCCTGAGCAGCGTCGCGATCCGGCGGACCACCGAGCCTTTGCCGCAGCCGGTGCGCACGGCGCAGACCGAAATCACCGGGCGCGTCGACTTGAGGAAACTATGCGCCGGCCCCAACAGACGAAAGTCGGCGCCGGCGGCGAGCGCGCGCGAGGCCAGGTGCATGACCGTCGCATGAGAGACGTCGCTATACGCAAACACCACCTGGTTCACGCCCTGGTCGCGAATGAGGCACTCCAGCCAATCTTCCGGGTAGATGGGAATGCCCTGGGGATAGAACTTCCCGCTGAGGCTTGCCGGATACCAGCGGTTCTCGATGCCGGGGATTTGCGCGGCGGTGAAAGCCACCACTTTGTAGTCGGGATTGTCGCGGAAGTAGACGTTGAAGGTGTGAAAGTCCCGGCCTGCCGCCCCCATTATCAAAACGCGCTCGTCGGCCATAGTGCGTAAATTTCAAAAATCAACTTATATCGAACACGGGGTTTGAATCCCCGTGTTCGACCAAAGGGGAGAGCTGCCGCTTCTCCCCTTTGGAAACCCCATCGGTTTTGTGCCCGCCTCAAGAGGCGGGGTTTACATTGAATGAAAAGCGAGCAAGAACTATGCCCCCTCGTAGCGAACGCGAACGCCGCTCAGGCGCAGCGACCTTTCTATCATAGACAAATCCCGTTTGCAGCTTCGCGATTCCTTGCCCGTAGTTTTTTGCACGGGCGCAAAACAGGGTCGGTCCGCGGATTGAAAAACGTCGAAAAATGGCGCATTCGAGCTGGTTCTCGTCATCTGTGCGCTGGCATGAAAGATGCTTTCTTGAATCGGATAGCAACGGTCACGAAAGGAGGACTCGCTATGGCAAAGCCAATGCCGCAAGGCTCGAAAGAGGAGAAAAAACTGGTCCCGTGGCGCCCATTTACGGAAATGGCCCGATGGGAGCGGGAAATGGGGGATATGTTCGAAGACTTCTTCGGTCGCCGCTTACGGCCAATTTTGGATGAGCGCTGGTGGGGACCGAGGACGGCCGCCCTCGCCACTCCGGCCGTGGATCTCTACGAGGAGAAAGACGAGATCGTGGCCAAAGTGGAGCTGCCGGGCATGAGCAAAGAAGATATCGAGGTGAACCTGGCCGATCACCACCTGACGATCAAGGGCGAGAAGAAAAAGGAGGAGGAAGTTAAGGAAAAGAATTTCTACCGCTGCGAGCGGTCGTACGGCTCCTTCAGCCGCAGCATGGAGTTGCCCGCGGACGTTCAAATGGAGAAAGCGCGAGCGTCGTTCAAGAACGGCGTGCTGGAAATTCACCTCCCCAAGACCGAGGAGGCGAAGAAAAAAGAAACTAAGGTGAAGGTGGAGTAGGGAGGTGTGCCATGTCATTGCAGGAATTTTGCCAACGGCGCGTTGTCAGTATCTCTCCGGAAAACAACATCGTGGAGGCCTGCCGCATGATGGGGGAAAAGAACGTCGGCTGTATGGTGGTAGAGGAACGCGGCAAGTTGTGCGGCATCCTGACCGACCGCGATGTCGCGTTAAAGGTGACCGGAGAGAAGCGGGATCCGCTTAAGACCAAGGTGAGCGAGATTATGACTCGCAACCCGGTGCGGATCCCCGTAGACAAGGGCCTCAGAGAGTTGACCACTCTCATGCACGCGCAGCACGTTCGGCGCGTTCCGGTGGTTGACGGCCTGGACGAGGTGCTCGGCATCGTCACCATGGACGACGTCATCGCACTGCTCAGCGACGAGATGGCTGAGCTGGGTAAGGCTGTGGCGGAAACGACGCCGGTCGGGACCGCCTAGCGCGAAGGCGTTTGGCGCAGATGGAGTTGGGCGTGGCTGCCCTTGCCCGGAAAGGCCCAGGCATAACCTGGGCCTTTTCTGTATCTAAGTCTCAGGGCGTGAGGGCGGCGTGAAGGAACTGGTCCACATCCCGGTGGACTCCGTCGTGCTCGAGGGAGAGCTGGCGATTCCCTCGGACGCGGACGCGGTTGTTTTGTTCGCTCATGGCAGCGGCAGCAGCCGCCGCAGCCCAAGAAATCAGTATGTCGCGCAAGTATTGCGCGCGAGCGGTCTTGGCACCCTGCTGATGGATCTCTTGACGCCGCAGGAGGATGCCGACTACGAAACGCGTTTCGATATCGATCTGCTGACCAATCGATTGGAGAACGCCACGCGCTGGGTGGCTAAGTCGGCTGCAACCGCAGCCCTTGCCGTCGGCTATTTCGGGGCCAGCACCGGAGCCGCAGCAGCCCTTCGCGCCGCCGCAGCATTGGGACCGGTCGTTAGCGCAGTGGTGTCCCGTGGGGGCAGGCCGGATCTGGCTTGGACGGCGTTGGAGCAAGTCACGGCGCCTACTCTGCTCATCGTCGGCGGCCTTGACGATATCGTGATCGATCTCAATCAGCGGGCCTACAAACGGCTCAAAGCGGAGAAGGAGTTAAAGATTATTCCGGGAGCGACACATCTGTTTGAAGAACCCGGCGCTTTGGAAGAAGTCGCGCGCCTGGCATCCGAATGGTTTGAGCGCCATCTTTGCCGCCGGCCGGATCGATAGCCGGCGCGGCCGGCGAGCCGCTCATTTACCCAGCCCTGAGCGTGGACCGCTCTGGCGCAAAACCGCCGCCACCTCTTCGTCGGTTACCTGAGAGAAGTCCTTGAAAAACTCTCCTACGGCGAAAAAGATCGCCGGCACTTCCAGACAAACGGTCTCGTCCGCCTCCCGAGCGATCTTCCTGAAAGTTTCTCTTGGCGCCACGGCTACAGCGGCGACGAGTCTGGCCGGCCCTCTGGCGCGCACAGCCCGCAAGCCGGCGATCAGAGTGGCTCCCGTGGCGACGCCGTTGTCCACGACGATGACCACGCGTCCGGCAGGGTCGGCGGGGGCTCGGAGAGGGGTGTAGGCGGCGCGCCGCGCGCGCAGGACCTTGAGTTGGGCTTCCGTTTCGGCGGCCAAATATTCGGGGCTGATGTCGAGGGCCTCGGCGTGGTCGGACAAATAAACCTGCCCCTGCTCATCGACCGCCCCGATGGCCAACTCGGGCTGACCCGGCGCTCCCAACTTGTGGACCAATACCACATCAAGCTCGCCGCCCAATGCGTCCGCGATGATCTTGGCCATTGCAACCGCGCCCCGCGGTATAGCCAGGACCAGCGGGTTGAATCGCCGGTATCTCGTCAACCTTTGCGCCAGGAGATGCGCCGCTTCTTCGCGATTTTGGAATGGCATAAGCCGCCCCTGCTTAATCTCCTCGTAGGCTAAATCGCCAACGTCGGACACGGGTAAACGGGGTCCTGGTGATGGTAAATTTCAGGGGTGACGCGGATCGCCGTCTTGATAGAGTTTGAAATCAAGCAATTTTTCTCTGCCTTTTCGATAATCCGCCGCGCGCGGTCGGTGTCGCCGATGCTGTGAATGACGAGCCGCGGCTTCAAGACAATCTCCGTCATCTGCAATCCGGCTTCCGGTACCTTCTCCAGCTTGCCGCTTGCCGTTGTCGTGAAACTGACAAACTCCAGCTTGGAATTCCGCGCGATCGCCAGAAATGTCGTCATGAAGCACGACGCTACGGCGCCGACATAGAGATGCTCGGGAGTCCACACGCCGTCGCGTCCGTCGAATTCCGGCGGCGCGGAGACTTCGAGCGGCGGCAGATGCGGCGCTCGCAAGCGGCCGGCGCGCTCTCCGGTCCACTCGATCTCTGTTTCGTAGACGAAAGTCATTTGAGCCTCCGTTTTCCGTCAGCCTATCGCCCCTGGAAGAATCGAGAGCAAGGGATGTGCCAGGGCTTTGCGAAGAGGTCGGTCTTCTCACGGCTGCGAAGGCGCCGGTTGGTAGTTCTCGGATGTGGGAAGTTTGGCCCCGGGATTTTCCTTTTCCGGCTTTCGGCGTCGGCGTAAATCGACCGAAACGATGGTGGCATAAGATTTGCCACTTATAGGCTCGGTAAATCCAGAGGAGGTTGAACGACTTATGAAAAAACTATCCGGCAATAGCGAGAAAATCTTCACCGAGTTACCGCTGCGAGTGGCGTTTCGCAACATGTCTCCCTCCAAGGCGGTCGAGGCCGACATCCGGGACAAGGCGGCCAAGCTGGAATCGTTCTATGACAGGGTTGTCAGTTGCAAAGTCGTCGTCGAGGCGCCGCACCGCCACCACCATAAGGGCAAGCTTTACCATGTGCGAATCGATATCGCCGTCCCGGGCGGAGAGCTGGTGATCAACCGCGAGCCGAGCCAACACGCGGCGCACAGCGATGTTTACGTAGCCGTGCGCGACGCCTTCGACGCCTCCCGCCGCAAACTTCAGGATTTCGCGCGCCGCCAGCGCGGAACCAAAAAAATCCACGAGGCTCAGCCTCTCGCCCGCGTCGCCAAGCTATTCTCCGAAGAAGGCTATGGATTTCTGAAAACCGCGGACGGCAGGGAAATCTATTTTCACCGAAACAGCGTGCTGGAGCCGGGCTTTGAGCGGTTGAAAGTCGGGGTCGATGTGACTTTTGCGGAGGAGGAGGGTCTCCGGGGGCCTCAGGCCAGCACCGTCAAGCTCGCGGGGAAACATTCGTTGAGCGCCGCGCTTCGCCCTTGACGATGGAAGCCGCCACCCTCACCCAAGCCTGCGCAATGGGTCGCTGCTTATTCCCCCCGGCAGTATCGGATGCGCAGGCTCTACGACCGGCCCTTCGACTTGGCTCAGGGTGGTGAGCTTGGTCGAACCAGCGCCGGCTTCCACTGCGAAGCCGAGCGGCCCGAAGACTCGCGCCGTGAGGGATCGCTTTCGCGGGAATGATAGCGAGAGGGGCCGACCGTTCCGTTAGCCTGTCGCGATGAGTTGGCGGTTCTCCGCCTCCTCAGGTTCCGGAGGGATCGTCAGGACCGGACAAGACGAGTTCCGCACCACTTCCGCAGCGATGCTCCCGACAAATTGGTGGGCTGCGCCGCCTTTCCCGCAGATGGAGATCACAACGAGGTCGGCGCCGTCGGTCTTCGCCCATTCGACGATGCTCTTTGCCGGCACGCCGAGTTCCACCTTTTCGCGAATTTTCACCCACGGAATCAGATCCGAGAAATGAGTGTTCAGGAATCGGGCCAGGGCAAGCTGGCGGCTTTTTCTGAGCCTCTCGTACTGCTGAAAGGCGGCGGCGATGCCCACCTTTTCTTCCTCCCCGTCATGGTGCTGCGCTAGATCGCGCCGGTCGACGACGTAATAAACCGTCACCTCCGCGCCGACCGCTCTCGCCAGGTTCAGAGCGTAGCGCACCCCGGCCTGCGAGAAGTCAGACAGGTCAGTCGGGGCGAGGATTTTTTTGATTTGGTTCGCCATCTCTTCTTCGCTTCGCATTGCCGTTTTCCGCTCCCGCCAACTCCGCGCCGCATAAAGCGTGCCATCTCTGCCTGCCGGTCTCCCTGCCGTGAATGGCGGGCCACCCTCCGCTTTATTTGCACCCGTGCAAAGGAGGCTCCCGGTTTCTTGTCAAGGTTGACAAGCTCGGTTTCCCCACCGCCGGGAAAATATAGCGGGTCGCCGTGGCATAGCCATTGCTTCTAATGATTTACAACCAGGCCATTGAGGAGAATAGATTCATGCAAATTCACGGCACCTCGCATCGCTGCGGGGTGGTTTTGGCTGCGGGAGAGGGGAGGCGGCTTGAGCCTTTTGTCCGGCGTCTGCGCGGAAACGCGCTGCCGAAACAATACGTGAATTTCATCGGTGCCCGCTCGATGCTCGAACATACCTTCGAGCGGGCCGATAGTTTGATCGCGCCCGAGCGCATTTTTACCGTAGTAAGCAAGGCGCATTTAACTCACACAGAAGTGCGCCGCCAGCTTTCCCGGCGGCCTCAAAGCACCGTGGTGGTACAGCCGGAGAACAAAGAGACTGCGCCCGGCCTTCTGCTTCCGTTGATGCACATCTACAAAAAATATCCCGACGCGACGGTCGTGGTCTTCCCGTCCGATCATTTCATTGTGGAGGAGGAACTCTTCGCCGCCCATGTCGATCTGGCTTGCCGCGTGGTCGAGCGCCTTCCCGGCCACCTGGTTCTTTTAGGGATGAAGCCGGATGAACCCGAATCCGAGTATGGGTACATCCTCCCCGGAGAGCCGGTGACGCGGCTGGCGCCTTTGGCGGTCCACCGGATCGCGCGGTTCAGGGAAAAGCCGGATCGCCATACGGCGCGGGAGTTCCTCCTCGGCGGGGGGTTGTGGAACACGATGGTGATGGTTTTTAAAGTTGAGACTCTGTTGGAGCTTGTCTGTGAAGCTTCTCCGGAGTTGTGGCGCGTGTTTCTCTCGATCCACGACGCGATCGGGACGGCGGCGGAAACGGAGGCGGTCGAAACGGCCTACAACCGGATCGCGCCGATGAATTTTTCCACCGGCCTGCTGGAAGCAGTTGCGCGCGAGCGCGCCGCCCGTCTGTTGGTCCTGCCGGTTCACGGAGTCTTCTGGAGCGATTGGGGATCCGAGCGGCGGATTGTCGCGGCGCTTAGAAAGTTAGGTTATCTGGACCGGCTCAACGGATGGGACGACAAGAGCTGCGCGGCTTAGCTTCACGCGCAGGGAGTGTCGCATGGAAAAGCAGAAAAACGTCGAGCCGACGAAGCCGCCCCACGTCCCTTACCTTCCCGAGTCAACCATCGGCAATCAATCGTACAGAAAAAGCCTTCCCCCGCCGGGCGCGGCCTTCGCCCTCCATCTCACCGAACCGGCCATCGGCGACCATACGCTTCATATAAAAATCGGCGAGAAGGCATACGACTTGTTCTGCAAACGGGGCCGGATCCACGGCTGCGACCTGGACGACTGGTTGGAGGCGGAACAGATGGTGCTCGCCGAGCTCAAGGAGCTATGCAATAAGCGGGTTTCGCGCCGCCGGCAGCCTGCGCATCGGTCGCAACAACGAAATCCGACCAAGGAGAAATGATTTATGGCGAAGAAGCAAAATACATTGACCACGGCGAGCGGGAGCCCGGTCACCGATAACCAAAATTCACTGACGGCAGGCGCGCGCGGGCCGCTGCTGGTCCAGGACTGGCAGCTCTTTGAGAAGCACGCGCACTTCAATCGGGAGCGGATTCCCGAGCGGATAGTCCACGCCAAAGGCTCCGGCGCCTACGGCGCGTTGACTATCACCCACGACATCGCCCGATACTCGAAGGCCAAGGTGTTTTCGCAAGCCGGCAAGAAGACCGACTGCTTCCTGCGGTTCTCGACCGTTGCCGGCGAGCGCGGCGCCGCCGACGCGGAGCGCGACGTGCGCGGCTTCGCGCTCAAGTTCTACACCGAGGAAGGCAACTGGGACCTGGTCGGCAACAATACGCCGGTGTTTTTCGTGCGCGACCCGTATAAGTTTCCGGACTTCATACGCACGCAAAAGCGCGACCCCAAGACCAACCTGCGGAGCCCCACGGCGATGTGGGATTTTTGGTCCCTCTCTCCGAAAAGTCTCCATCAGGTGACGATTCTGTTTTCCGATCGTGGCCTCCCCAAGAGCTACCGGCACATCAACGGCTATGGTTCGCACACCTACAGCCTCATCAACGGGAAAAACGAGCGCTTCTGGGTGAAGTTTCACTTCAAGACCATGCAGGGCATACAATGCCTCACCGACGGCGAAGCCGCCAAGATCGTCGGCGACGATCGCGAGAGCCATCAGCGCGATCTGTTTCAAGCGATCGAGCGCGGCGATTTCCCCAAATGGCGTTTCTGCGTCCAGATCATGCCCGAGAAGGAGGCCGAGAAAACTCCCTATAACCTCTTCGATCTGACCAAGGTCTGGCCGCACAAGGACTACCCGCTGATCGAGGTGGGGATCATGGAGCTCAACCGCAACCCGGAGAACTATTTCGCGGAGGTCGAACAGGCGGCGTTCGAGCCGTCCAACATCGTGCCGGGCATCGGCTTCTCGCCGGACAAGATGCTCCAGTTCCGCATCTTCGCCTACGCCGACGCCCATCGGTACCGCCTCGGCGGCGCCAACTACGCGGATCTGCCGGTCAACAAGGCGCGCTGTCCGGTGCATACCTATCACCGCGACGGCTCGATGCGCTTCGACGGCAACTACGGCGGCGCCGTCAACTACGAGCCCAACAGCTTCGACGGGCCGATGGAAGATTCCGGCTTGAAGGAGCCGCCGCTGCGAATCTCCGGGGACGCGGACCGCTACGATCATCGCGTGGGCAACGACGACTACACCCAGGCGGGAAACCTCTTTCGTCTGATGAAGCCGGATGAGAAGAGAAGGCTCATAGAAAATATCGTCAATGCCATGAAGCCGGTGCCGCGTTACATTCAGGAACGGCAAATTCAGCACTTTCTCAAGGCCGACCCGGAGTACGGCATGGGGGTAGCCAAAGGGTTGGGATTGACGCTGCCTGTCGCCGCCTAGGAAGGAGGCGCGTCGGTCGCTCAAGAGATCGTGAGGCGAGCGTATGCCCTCACACAGTAAGTTGTACTCATTCCCGCTACGCCTCCACAAAGAGCTGGACCGGCTCTTCGAGGAGATTATTCACCGTCCGTGGGGCCTTCGGACCGAGTTGCTGGAGTGGCGCCCCGCTGTGGATCTCTACGAGACACCGGAAGCGTTTATTCTTGATGCGGACCTTCCCGGGGTAAGAAGAGAAGACGTGAAGGTAGAAGTGGAGGGGAATAAATTGCTCCTGCAGGGCCGACGTTCCTCCGACCGGAGCTATCGCAATGGCAGATTCTGTTGCCAGGAGCGCTCGTTCGGCGACTTCTTTCGGGAAGTACCGCTCCCCGAGTCGGTGGACAAGGACCGGATCAAGGCCGATTTCAGCGCAGGGGTCCTGCGGGTTATCCTGCCGAAACTCGCCAAGACGGGATCGTCCTTATGAGCCGGGCTGCGATAGTGGAAAAGGAGCGAGAAGGCGCTGGAGGATCGGACGGCTTCTGCCTTCCGGTTGAGCTTCGGGCCGATGAGCTCAGATTCTCCGTCAAACTCGACATCGCCTTTACGACGACGGAAGAGCTCACCCCGGCGCTGGGTTTCGCCGGACAGGAACGCGCGCTGGCCGCCCTTGAACTCGGTCTCGGCATGCCCCAAAGCGGATTCAACATCTTTGTCTCGGGTCTCGCCGGAGCCGAGAAGCTGCCGGCTCTCCAGCACTGGATTGCCGAGCGGGCGGCCGCCTCGCCGACGCCGGGCGATTGGGTATACGTGCACAATTTCCAGCGGCCCGATGCTCCACAGGCGGTCTATCTTGAGTCGGGGAAAGGCCATCGCCTGAGAGAGTTGATGCGCAACCTGGTCAAACGGTTGAGAGAGGAACTTCCCAAGGCTTTTCGCCATGAGGCATTCGACAGGGAAAAGACGCTGCTGAGAGAGAAGTACGGCAGGCGGGCGCAAGAGCTAAGCGCGCAGTTTGAAAAGCTGGCGCGGGAGAGAGGCTTCCTGGTGCAGGTCGGTCATGGCGGCGAGATCCTGTTTATCCCCATCGTCGACGGCGAGCCGGTGCAGAGTCCCAAGGATTTTTCTCGCTTGAGCGAGGCGGAGCAGGCGGAGATCGAAAAACGGCAGCAGGGCTTGATGGCCGAGATGGCGGAGATGGCCGGCAAGCAGCGCGAGGTCATGCGCGAGATGGAGGCCGATATCCGTATGGTGGAGCGCCGGTTCTGCGAGCAGCTTCTCAATCCCTTGATCGCGGAGATCGAGCGCGAGATGGACAATAAAAAAGTGAGCTCCTACCTTTTAGAGGTGCGGGCGCACATGCTCGACAACCTGGACGATTTTAAAGAAGGGACGGCTCCCTTAATGCCCTTCCTGTTTGCCCCCCACCAGCAGGAGCGTGACGCCTTTTTGGAATACGACGTGAATCTGGTCGTGGATAACTCCGGGACCGAGGGCGCGCCCGTGCTGGTCGAAGGCTCGCCGACGTATTTGAATCTCTTCGGAACCATCGAGCGAGTGGTGGATCGCTTCGGGCGGGTGGTGACGAATTTTACGCGGATCAAGTCCGGGTCGCTGTTGCGCGCCCACGGCGGCTATTTGATTTTCAGCCTGGAGGATGCTCTGACCGAGCCGGCGGTGTGGAAGGTTCTCAGGCGCACGCTGAGAAGCGGTCTGATCGAGATGGAGACCTACGAACCTTTCGCCCTCTTCTCCGCCTCCGGTTTGAAGCCCGAGCCGGTGGCCATCAACACGAAGGTAGTTGTCGTCGGCAGCCCGCTGCTTTATCACCTCCTATGCATCTGGGATGAGGAATTCCGCGCGATCTTCAAGGTGCGGGCGGATTTTCGCGACGCCATGGAACTGGAGCAGGGCCACCTGTTGGTGTATGCCCAGTGGGTCGCGAAACTCTGCAGCGAGGAGAAGCTCCCGCACCTCGATCACGGGGCCGTCGAGCGGTTGGCCGAGTTCGGCGCTCGGAAAGCGGAGGATCGGGAAAAGGTCTCGGCATCCTACGCGGAAGTCGCCGATCTGGTGCGTGAAGCCGCCTATTGGGCCCGGAAGGACAAAGATCAAACGGTCGGCAGCCGCCATATCGAAAGGGCGCTTCAGCAGAGAGTGTTTCGCTCGAACCGCATCGAGGAGGAGATCAGAGAATTGATCGCGAAGGGCACGCTGCTCATCGACATCGACGGCCGGAAAGTAGGGCAGGTCAACGGGCTGTCGGTGCTCGATATCGGAACCTACACGTTCGGCCGGCCCGCGCGAGTTACGGCCAGCGTGGCGATGGGTCAAGCGGGGATCGTTAACATCGAGCGCGAGTCTCACTTGAGCGGGAGCATCCACGACAAAGGGGTGCTCATTCTGTCCGGCTACCTTCGAAACCGCTTCGGTCAGGACAAACCGCTGGCTCTATCAGCGAGTCTCTGTTTCGAGCAATCCTACACCGGCGTAGAGGGCGACAGCGCCTCCTCGGCCGAGCTCTATGCGCTGTTGTCCCGTCTTTCGGGCATCCCGCTGCGCCAGGACATCGCGGTGACCGGATCGGTGAACCAGTCGGGCGAAGTGCAGGCGATCGGCGGCGTGAATGAAAAGGTCGAGGGCTTCTACGACGTTTGCCGGACAACGGAACTGTCGGGCAAGCAAGGCGTCATGATCCCCGCGGCGAACGTTCGCAATCTGATCCTTCGCGCCGATGTCGTTCAGGCGGTGGCGGAGCGCAAGTTTCACATCTATCCGGTGCGCACGATCGACGAAGGTCTGGAGATCCTCACCGGGATGCGTGCGGGGAGAATAGGGGAGGAAGGAACCGTGAACGACGCGGTCGGTCGCAGGCTCAGAGACTTGGCGTTGGGGCTCAAAGGGTTCTTCAGCGCAAACGGTCGCGAAGGGTCCCCGGCGGGGACGTGATCCACGCACGGGATAAGCAAGGGGGGACACGGGATGAACGCAAACGTCAACACACTCTTCAGCAAGACTCTGGAGAAAACCCATATCTGGCTGACCGATCTCATGCGGGAGCTGGGGTGGGAGGACGAGCATAAGGCCTACACGGCGCTCAGGAGCGTGCTTCACGCGCTGCGCGATCGGCTCTCGGTCGCGGAGGCCGCGCACCTTGCGGCCCAGTTGCCGATGCTGGTTCGGGGTTGTTACTACGAGGGTTGGAATCCCAGCGGTAAGCCCGTCAAGGAGCGGCACCAGGACGAATTCCTCGCTCATGTGAAGAGCGCGTTCAGAAACAGCGAGGGGGTAGACGCGGAAAAGGTCGCTCGCGCAGTCTTTAACGTGCTGGCGAGGCACATCAGCGACGGCGAGATCGACGACGTCAAGAATATCCTGCCGGAAGAGTTACGCCGGCTGTGGCGCTAGCCTGCCTCTCGAAAATTCGTCAGCTAATTCCGAACGTCATTCCGGCCGACCCCCGTGAAAGCGGGGGGCGAGCCGGAATCCATACCCCCTCTGTCTCTCCCCCTTACAAAGGGGGAGATTAAGAGGGGGTCGCCCCTTAGCAAGGGGGAGATTTAGTGGGGGTTCTGGATGCCGGCTTTCGCGGGCATGACGAATGGCGCGGGCTTCGCTGGACCTACTTGCCTTTGTTCGGCGGAATTATCAGCACCGGATCGCCCGAGTAGCGCACCACGCGGTCGGTGACGCTGCCCAACACCCAGCGGCCCACCCCCGATCTCCCGTGGGTGGAGATGGCCACCAGATTGTCGGGAGTCTTGCGCGCCAGATCGATGATCTCGGCGGCGGCCTGCCCTTCCACGAGCAGGTAAGAGACTCGGCTCAATCCTTCTGCCTGCAATTGCTGAACTTTTCCCTCCAGGTAGCTTTTCACTTCCCGTCGCGCCTGCTCGGTGATTTCGATCAGGTTGGGCACATATTCGTCGGTGGCGTATAGAGCGCCCGAAGGCGGGATGAACGCCCGGACCAGCACGATCTCCAGGGCCATGGTTTTGGCCAGGGCAACGACGGCGGGCAGCGCAGTCTCGGCAAGGCCGGAGCCGTCCAGCGGCGCGATGACCGTTTTGAGAGCAGCCGATTCGTGATTTTTGTGGCCGGTCTCGGTTCGGGCCAAAAGGAGGTGGCTGGTTGTTCCGTGCAGCACCTTGTCGGCCACGCTGCCGATCAGCCAGCGCTGAATCCCGGAACGGCCGTGCGTCGCCATGGTTATCAAGGTGCCGGCCTGGCCCGCGGCGCTGTCGACGATCACCTCGGCGGGATTTCCCACGTACACCGAACAGCGCACCGCCGCGGAGTTGGGGAGCGACGCGGCGACCGTCTTCAGATAGGCGAGGCCGTTTCTTCGCATGTCGGCTTCCACGACATCCGCATAGCGCGCATGAGCCGGGTCGGAGAAGGTGGAAATAATTTGAGGCTCTATGACATGCAGCAGCTCCAGCGGGATTTTATGCGCGTTCGCTAAAGCGCGGGTGTAAGGCAGAATTCCCTCGGATCGCGGCGATCCGTCCAGCGGGACTAAGATTCTTGTGTACACGGCGTTTCCTCCTTGCAGCGCCGAACATGAGCAAGAAACATGCCTCCCTCAGGCGCGCGCGAAGAGGGCGATATCGCAGCCGGCGGCGATCCATTGTTTCGCATCGCTGCAAGTTTCGACGCCGTTTTTTTCACTTGTGCGAAAGACACTGAGAATTATCGGGGGATTCGAATGAAACGAGCGGCGTCTCCGAGGACTCGCTCCTTGGCATGGTTTCTGCTGACTGCGAAAGGTCAAGCAGTTGAAACTTTCCGGCCTGCAGGCGTATATTCGGCAGACAAGGAGGGACCGTGGCAGCATCCAAAACTTATCTCGTGCCGGTCGATTTTTCGAAAGGCTCCGAGGCCGCCCTTCGGTTCGCGCTAGGGTTGGCGAAAAAGGACAGGAGCAAGCTGGTCATCCTTCATGTCGTTTCAGCCGTCTTTGCGTTTCCGTTGGAAGCCGGCTTCGGCGATATCATTCAGAAGTTGGAGCAGGATGCGCGGCAGGCGCTGGTGAAATTTATCAAACGATTTCGTCTCAAACCGGGCACGTTCCGGCCGCTGTTGGTCAGGGCCGTGGAGCCGGCCAGCGCCATCGCCGATCAAGCGAAAAAATCTCATGCCGCGATGATCGTCATGGGGAGCCACGGCAGGACCGGGTTTCAACGGCTCATGATCGGCAGCGTGGCCGAACGGACGTTGCGCTACGCCCGCTGTCCGGTGCTGATCGTCAAGAAGTGACGTTGCGTCGAAAAATGCGGCCGGCCCGCCGGCTTTTCAAGCCGGTTGAGGATTGAGAAACTTTTCCATGAGCTGGAACACTGCGCGCTGGATTTTTTACCTCGGCACGTTGGTTTCTCTGGCGCTTTTCCTGGTCCTGACCGTCGACACGCACCGCCAGTTTGAAACCCTGACGCACGCCGACCGGCTCAGCCCGCAGGTCATCGCCGGCAAGCGCGTGTGGCATAAGTACAACTGCAACGATTGCCATACGATTCTGGGTTTTGGGTCGTACTACGCTCCCGACATGACCAAAGTGTACTGGCGCCGCGGCGGCGAAGGGATCAAGGCGGTCATGCGCGATCCGGAGAAGTTCACCACGTGGCGAAAGATGCCGCGCTTTCCTTATACCGAGCAGGAGTTGGACGATATCGTCGCGTTTTTTAAATGGACGAGCGAGATCGACACGAACGACTGGCCGCCTCAAGACCGCAAGCTGCGTCCGGCCGCCGGACGCGCGGTGGCCCTTGGGGTCAGCCCGGGGGCCGCGCTGTTCCAGGAGAAAGGCTGCTTCGCCTGCCACCGTCTCTACGAGACCGGCGGTCTCCTGGGTCCCGACCTCACGCATGTCGGATCGCGGCTGCCTTACGAGACGATCGAGAGGATCTTAACCGATCCACGGTCGGTCAAGCCGGACGGAACCATGCCGCCGACGGCGCTCTCGCAGAGCGAACGGGACGACCTGGCCCGCTTCCTGGCGGAGATGAAATGATGCGCGAATCAACGGAGCCGCTCTGATGTTCCATTCGTTGACTTATGCTTCGCAGCGCGTCGCCTATCCCTACTTCGTCATCGCGCTGCTGTTGTTTCTACTCCAGGTCGTCGTGGGGGTGTGGCTGGCCTTGAGCTATGCCGTCACCATTCCCCAGTGGCTGGTCGATGTCCTTCCATTCAGCACCACGCGGGCCATCCACACGAATCTTCTCGTGCTGTGGATCTTGTTGGGATTTATGGGGACGACCTATTTCATGATTCCCGAAGAGAGCGGCCGGGAACTCTACAGCCCCGCGCTCGCGTATGTGCAGCTTGCGCTTCTGGTCGGGGTGGGCGTGACCGCCGTGATTGGCTTCGTCTTTGGCTGGACGAAAGGGAAGCCGCTGTTGGAGATTCCTTTCCCGCTCGACTACCTGATCGTCGTGGGAGCGCTGATCTTTTTATTCAACGTCGGCATCACGATCGTCCAGGCCCGGCGCTGGACGGTCATTCAAGGCTCGCTCTTCGGCGGCCTGGTCTTTTTGGCCGGGATGTACCTGTTCAATCTCCCATTTTATTCCAACCTCACCATCGACTGGTACTATTGGTGGTGGGTCATCCACCTTTGGGTGGAAGGGGCCTGGGAGTTGATCGCCGCGGCGCTGACCGCGTGGCTGCTCATCCAGATCACCCATGTGCCGCGCGAGACGGTGGAAAAATGGCTCTACGTCGAGCTCGGGCTTTTTCTGTTTACCGGCATCGCCGGGACGGGGCACCACTACTACTGGCTCGGCGCGCCGAAGTACTGGCTATGGGTCGGCGGCGTCTTCAGCGCGTTGGAGCCGGTGCCGATCCTGCTCATGGTCGCGGACGCCTGGCACTACGTCCGCAACCGGCGCGACGGGCTGAACGGCAAGCTGGTCTTTACGCTCGCCATCGGGATGGCCGTGCTCCACTTCGTCGGCGCCGGCTTCTGGGGCTTTCTCCACACGCTTCCGCAGATCAATTACTACACTCACGGCAGCCAGGTGACCGTAGCTCACGGCCACATCGCCTTCTTTGGCGCTTACGTTCTCTTGAACCTCATGTTCTTCTACTACGCGATGCCCAAGTTGAAGGGATTGGCCGAGTTCGACGAGCGGCGCGGAACTCTGGCTTTCTGGTGGCTGAGTATCACCATGATGCTGATGACCTTGGCCTTCAGCGTGGCGGGCGTGCTCCAGACCTACATCGAGCGGGTCATGGGACTCGGCTACATGACGGCTCAAGCGCAGATGCGTTTCTGGTTCGCGATCCTGGCGGTCCTGGGCCTGGTGTTTGTGGGCGGCGTTATCCTCACTGTGGTGGACCTGCTGACATTGCGGCCGGCGCCGGCGCTCAAAGAAAGCTCATCGGCCGCAAGATAGTTATTCGCGACGTGGTGACGATCGAGCTTCATCCCATTGTCGACGGCTACAACAAGGTCGTAACATTAGATTAGAGTTTGGTTCTGGAGACGGCGCATGAAATTTCGCTACCAGCGCTTGATGATCAAGACCTCTCTCATCTATCTCTTTCTTGGCATCTTAATAGGCTTCCTGACTTTCCTTTCCAGCCGAGTCCCGGAATTGGCGTGGATATCCGGTTGGCGAACCGTCCACGTTCACCTTATCTTGGTGGGCGCGGTTATCCAGATCATTATGGGCGTGGCCCTTTGGATGTTTCCGCGGAGGAAGGAGCCGCCCGGCTGGACCACAGAGCGAGAGGGGATGACGCTGTATGTGGGGTTCAACGCAGGCACGGTAGTTCGAAGCGTGTTCGAGCCTTTTGCCCAGTCCGGCCTTCTCCCTTACTTTCTAACCCTGACCGGAATGGTTTTACAAATTCTCAGCCTGTTATTTTTTCTGTTCCTGATTTTCCAGAGGATTCGAGCTCCGTCGGTTTAGATTCGGAGGGGGCGGTTTGGAATCCGGTATCGGGAGGGAGAATGCTTCGTAACGTTAGGTTAGGGCTCGTTACGGCCACGTTAGTCATCGTTGGTTTTTCCCTGCCTCACTTGGCGCGTGCGCATTGCGACGGGTTGGACGGGCCGGTGGTCAAGGCCGCCCAGAAGGCGCTGGAGAGCGGCAATGCAAACTTCGTCCTCCTCTGGGTTCAGCCAAGAGACGAAGGTGAGATAAAGAAAGCCTTTCAGAAGACTCTGGCCGTCCGCAAACTGAATCCGCAGGCAAAAGACCTCGCAGACACATATTTCTTTGAGACTCTTGTGCGTGTCCATCGGGCCGGGGAGGGGGCGCCTTACACCGGCTTGAAGCCCGCAGGCCGGGATTTGGGGCCGGCGATTCCCGCCGCCGATAAGGCGATTGAGAGCGGCAAGCCGGATGCGCTGCTGAGGCTTCTGACCGAAACGTTGCAGGAGGGTGTGCGCGGAAAATTTAAAGAGATCGCGGCCAAGAGGAAATTCAAGACGGATGACGTTGCGGCGGGCCGAGGATACGTCGAGGCCTACGTTCAGTTCATCCACTACGTCGAAAGACTCTACGACGCGGCCAAGAACGACGCGCAGGGCCACTATCCCGAAGTCACGGCAGCGGGAGGAGCGGCACACTAGTGGACAATTTCCGGGCCGGCTTCTGGCGGCTGGCGGATCCGAAGATCTCACTCGCCTCGTTTGCCGGGATGTTTCTGGGCGCCTGCGCGGCGGCGCGGGACGGAGAGCTATCGTGGGGATGGTTGTTGCTCACGGTGCTCGGGATTTTGTCCATCGAGATCGCCAAGAACGCTTCGGGCGAAATCATCGACTTCGACTCGGGCACGGACCAGGCAGTGGCACCTGAGGACCGCAGCCCGTTTTCCGGCGGCAAGCGGGTGCTCGTCGATCGGCTTCTGACCCGCGGCCAGACTATCGCAATCTCCGCCGTCACCTACTGGACTGGAATCGTTATCGGTCTGGTCATCGCCGTCTACCGCGAGCCGCACGTTATCTGGTTCGGAGTGGCCGGCGTCGCTCTGGCGTTTTTCTATCACATGCCTCCCTTTAAGCTTTCTTACCGCGGCTTCGGCGAGCTGGCCGTCGGCCTCGCTTACGGTCCGGTGATAACCACCGGGACCTATCTGGTGCAGCGACAGACGGTAACGATGGAAGTTGTCTCGCTCTCCATCGTGCTCGGCCTTTTGATCGCCGCGTTTCTCTGGGTCAATGAATTTCCCGATTACCAGGCGGACCTCCGGGCGGGAAGAAAAAATTGGGTGGTGAAGCTGGGACGTCCGAAGGCGGCGCGCTGGTTCGTCGCCATCGTCGCAATCGCAACGATACTCCTGTTACTCCTGCCGCTCTTCGGCGTGGCGGCCGGCGCGCGGCTCGGCGCGTTGTTCGTGGTTCCCGCCGGCCTGGCTTGCGCTATTCTGCTGCGCCATGCGGAAACCACTCAACGCATCGTCCCGGCCCAGGCGATGACCCTCCTCGCGTTTCTGGTTTACGCGCTCGGCGCGGGCATCGGGATTCTCTGGTAGAACAAAAATCGCCGCGATTTCCATTGAAGCGCACCCTGTATCGCTCTGCCTTCAGAATCCGTCTAAGGAGGTAGGAGACGGAACTCCTTGGCCGATGAGGAGGGCATACCATGTATACGGATGAACTGGAGCACTACATGATTCGGGCGCGCAAAATGCGCAGTGAATCTGCTGTTCAACTGACGCGCGAAGGCATTGTCGCGCTTCTGCATGTCATTCGGCGGTCCCGCCGCGCGGCTGCGCATGCGCTCAGATCGGCGGCGCGAATTGTCGAACCAAGGGCTCAGCGGGCCGCGCCATAGAGAGCCCCATACTCAAGAAAGGAGGATGTCATGAATTATCTCACTCCGCGAGAACGTGAATTGGTAGCACTCGGCGGGGCAATGGGCAGCAACTGCGTGCCCTGCATCGAGCATCACATTCCTGAAGCGAAAAAAGCTGGTTTGACCGACTCGCAGATAGCGGAAGCGATCGGGTTGGCCGACAGGGTTCGGCAGGTGCCGGCACGCAAGGTGCTTGACGCTGCTCTGAGGATGCTGCCCGAAACTTCAGCTGACGTTCAAACGCCTGACGGTGGCTGCGCTGCTAACGCGCCGACTACTGAGGCAGGTGGACGGTGCTGCGGGTAATATCGCTAGTGGGTCGCTGTGTCCGGCGAAGGTTAAGACTTCGCCGGACGCAGTCGCCTCCTTGGAGATGGGAAGATGGGCGATTCCACAGAACAGGTTTCATTCGAGAAGCTTGCGCAGGACTTATCCGGGCCTCTCCTGCGGTACCTGCAGCGCCTGGTTGGGGATCAAACCCTCGCTGACGATCTCCTGCAGGAGACCCTGATTCGAATGGCCAGGGGGCTGGGCAGCTTCACCGGCCGTGCGAGCGTTAAGACGTGGGCGTTCTCAATCGCCACGCACGTCGCCGCCGATTATTTTCGTAAGCCCGACCGCAGGCTCCGTATCGTTGACATAGGTGAAGCGGACGAGGCGCCGGATAGCGCACGCCCAATTGATGAACGCGTAGTGGTAGACGAAATGAATGCCTGCGTACGGCAAGTGATCGACAGTCTTCCCGACGACTATCGAGCATCGCTGGTTCTACATGATCTCGAGGGCCTGAGCGTCGAACAGACGGCCGAGATATGCGGGTGTTCTTTGCCGACGGCTAAAATCAGAATACACCGCGCGCGACATCGCCTGCGGCAAGCGTTGCAGCAGCAGTGCGATTTTTATCGCGATGCCGACGATGTTTTGCGCTGCGATCGCAAACCATAAGATGGGCCGGTTTGTTCCAGAACCGGGACGGTTGGCGTCAGGCAGCCTTAAGGCCGCGGCGGGACGGTGTGAGGACGAGGCGCGCAACATCCGTGCGGGTCACGCGGGGCGTTCAAGCTACTTAAAAAACTGATGTGAGCCAACGCGCCCAGGCGATGACGCTCCTCACGTTTATGGTTTACGCCTTGGGCGCGGGCATCGGGCTTCTCTTCTAGACCAGAAATCGCCGGGATCTCCATCGCACTGGATGCAGAAAAGCGCTTGACGCACCGTGCCAGTCAGGCGTATTACTCCCTCAAACGCCCCAATTCCGCCATGAGGAGCGCGCCTATGGCTGGTCCCAACGTAAATAGGCTGTTGCCCAATTGGAGTACCTGGCGGATATTGCAACGGATTCGGATTTGATCGGTGGAGCCGCGTTAGAAGATAGGCCGACCGGCATTTGTCGCGGCCTAAAGCGGCTCACCTAATAGTTCGGCAGACAGTAGTGACCGTCGTTGAATAAGAGGCGCCTCTATGAACTTCATTCTTGACGCAATTGACCGCGCGTCCGAGCAGGGGTCGTGCTTCCCCGCGGTCGTGACTGCCTTGACCGTTCCCGACATCGCTGGTGCCGTCGATGCCCCTGGCGTCGGATCTCAGCAGCGGTACGCCGCGTGGATTGATACCTGGTTCACGGCTAATTGCCCCGCGTACGCGGAACACGGTGTCGACGGAACCGCGCTCTACGCACTGCGGTGTAAGCTTCTGCATGAGGGACTAAGCTCTCCGTCTCAAGCGCCGGCTGCGAAAAACTCCTTGGCGGCATCGCACAAGCGGCTGATCGCGTTCAACATTGGGCCGAAGTTGTCGCTTCATCTCTGCACTGCGTCGGACGCGGCCGGTGACAGCTGGACAATCCTCCGTGCCGAAACCTTCTGCGCGGACATGACCACGACTGCGAGAGCGTGGGTGGCGAGCAAGAGTTCTAGCCCCATCGCGATGCAGGCGCTCCAAGAGCTGGTTGACGTCCGGATGAACGTGCCGCCCCTGTCTTCTGGAGTCCCTTTGATATGCGCAGCGATATAGAGACGTTGCTGCATCTAATCTTGCTGCCGAACATCAGACTTGAGCGGGCCGGCTACGCCGGCCGCTCAGCCTAACGTTAGGCGTCACGCAATCGGTAGGTGCTTGCCTGCGCGAAGGAACGAAACGCTTGAAGATCACAGACTACCTAGCGATCTACGCGGCGATCTTGTCGACAGTGGTCTTCGCTTGGAACGTACTTCTGTCTCGGCCGAGGGTGCGGGTTGATCTGATATTTGGAATCGAGGGCGCTGGTGACGCCCTGAAGTCGGGCGTCTACATCTTTGTCAGAAACCTGTCATCGCATGACGTTCACCTCTCGAACATAAGCATCCTGTATCCGTACAGGATCGCAAGCCTGAAGGAACGATTTGCACACGTGTGGAGGTTTAAGCGTCTCCCCAGAAGGTTGGGATGGGTACATTCGAGTCTGTCGAACTACTCTTTAGAGAGTGGCTGTCCGGTGTGTCTGGAGGCGCGCAAGTCTCATCAAGTATTCATTCCTCAACCTGCCCTCGAAGCGATGCTCGCAGAAGCAAATGACCGAGCCATCATGGCCTGCGCGCAGGATCAGCTTTGGAACAACGTTTACTCCGGCAAATTCAAATGCCCCACGCCGAGGGACAAATGACGCCTAACAAGTCATTCAAGCGGCCCGTAAAAAAGCTGCGCTTTTTTCCGTCCGCTGAATTTCAACGTTGAGGCCGTAGAAAAAGGTCGGTGATAAACTTTTCGCAAAAAACGATCTCCGTATCTGCGATTTAAACGACGATTTCGGATCGGGTGACCATTTTGATACCCCTGATTTGGACATTTTTTAGACGGTTGGGACTTTTTCTACAGCCTCGGTAGCCGCCATTGTAGGAAGTCCTTTCCGGGCATCTTCATTCCTGGTACTATCTGAAAGTGTGGAGGAGTTCAGCCATGAAAAGAATTTCCAAGGTTAAGGTCTTGCCGGGATATCGGCTGGAACTGGAATTTGACGACGGGGTATCCGGGACTGTGGACCTCTCTGAAGCCGTCGGCAAAGGTGTGTTCGCTCTCTGGCTCGACCCGCTTGCCTTCGATCGGGTTCGTATCGGTTCATCCGGCGAACTGGTCTGGGATGACCGGATTGATTTGTGCCCGGATGCGCTCTACCTCAAGGTGACGGGCAAGAAGCCGGAAGACATTTTCCCTGCGCTACGCGAACAGCCTACCCATGCCTGAGATCAGCCGTTTCTTCGGCATCGTCATCAAGATGTTCTTCGATGATCACAACCCTCCGCACTTCCATGCGGAATATGGCGGCGACCTCGCGCTGATCGATATCCGCAGTTTGGCCGTGTTTTCAGGGCGGTTGCCACCTCGCGTAACAGGTCTCGTGATCGAGTGGGCAACGCTTCATCAGACGGAACTTCTCGCCGACTGGGATAGGGCACGGGCGCGAGAGGAGCTCCAGAAGATAGCGCCCTTGGAATGAGAATGGCTAACCATTGAGTTGAGACCGACAGGGCGGCTCACTCGAAGCGTTGAGCCTGTCGAAAAAGTAGGGCGAACAATTTGCCAGAAAAAACGATCTCCGTATTGGCGATTTAAACGACGATTTCGGATTGGGAGACCATTTTGGAACCCCCGATTTGGACATTTTTTAAATGGTTGGGACTTTTTCTACAGGCTCGTTAGGCATCCAAGAATCTAGGAGATTTCGCGCCGGAGTTGATCCTGGCTAAAGGCTGCGCTCCGAATCTTGTCGTCGTGCAAACCACCAAGGAGGTGCATCATGAGCAACGGAAAAGCTTACAAAGGCAGATGCTTTTGCGGCGCGGTTCAGTTCACGGTCAGCGGTG